>JAPLTR010000520.1 GCA_026398065.1 Verrucomicrobiota bacterium
TCGCGGCGGCGACGGCGGCGGGATCGATGAGGTAGTCGTCGAGCGAGCAGTCGACGTGCACCGGCTTTGCGCCGGTGTAGGAGACGGCCTCGGCGGTGGCAATGAAGCTGTTGGCCACCGTGATGACCTCGTGGCCGGGACCGATGCCGAGGCCCCGCAGGATCAGTTGGAGCGCGTCGGTGCCGGAGCCGACGCCGATGGCGTGGGCCGTGCCGCAGAACTGCGCCCAGGCCTGCTCGAAGGCGGTGACCTCCGGGCCGAGGATGAACTGCCCGTGCCGCAGGACCGCATCGAGCGCCGGATCGAGTTCGGGGCGCAGCAGGCGGATTTGCAGCGGCAGGTCCTGAAACGGAACTTTTAGGGGAGGCGTGGCGGTCATCGGGAAGCGGGCGGGGGGCGGGGCTCCTGGCGCCACGTCCACCAAAGGGAAAACAGGCCGGTGAGCGTGCGGCGCATCACCTTCAAACGCGAGGCGGAAGGCACGCCGCCGAGCCGGGCTTTCATCTCGACGTCCACCTCGACGATGCTCGCGCCGATATCGCGCAGGCGGATCAGCGCCTCGGCGAGCATGGGGATGCCCTTCTGCGTGAGGCGGATCTTGAGAAACTGGGTGCGACGATAGGCGTGAATCCAGTTCACATCGCGCAGGCGCAGCCCAAAGAGCGTCGCGACGAGCTTCGGGTAGAGCCACGAGTTAAAGGCCATGAGCGGATTGTAGCCGACCCGCATCCGGCGCACACCGACGATTACGTCCGCCCGGCCAAACTCCGTGACGTAGGGCGCGAGGTCCGCGGGATCCGCCGGCATGTCGGCCGGCCAGAGAATGAGATAGTCGCCCGTCGCGAGGGTCGCGCCGCGGCGAAAGGCCCCGCCGATGCCCTGGTTTTCCTGGTGGCAGGCCACGACATCCTTAAGGTCATTCGCGAGCGTGTCGGCGATGGCGCCGGTGTGGTCGCGGCTGCCGTCGTTGACAATGATGATCTCGGCGGAGAGGCGCAGTTCGTCGAGCGTACGGCGGAGGCGGCGGATGGCGCCGTCGAGCAACGCCTCCTCGTTGAAGGCGGGCACGACCACGCTGAGGGCGGGAGGCAACGGGTTCATGACGTCGGACGCAGCAGGCGGGCGGGCACCCCGGCGACCGTTGCACCCGCCGGCACGTCATGGGTGACCACCGCGCCCGCACCGACGGTCGCGCCGGCCCCGATCATGACGCCACCCATGATGAGGGCGCCGGAGCCGAGCGAAGCCCCGGCTCCGATGTGCGTGCGCTCCAGTTTCCAGGTCCCGGCGAGGGCGGTTGCGACCGAGGGGTGGCGATCATTGATGAAAGTGACGCTGTGGCCGATGAAGACGTCGGCCTCGATGGTGACACCGGAGCAGATGAAGGTGTGGCTTTGCACCCGACAGCGAGGTCCGATGACGACGTCGCGCTGGATCTCGACGAAGGTGCCAATCATACATCCGTCGCCGATGGTACAGCCGTAAAGATTGATGAACGCGTTGAGCCGGACGTCACGGCCGAGGACGACGTCGGCGGCGATGCGTTGCAACGGGCCGGTCATGCAGTCGCGACCTTGATGTAGCGGGCGTTTTGTTGCAACGATTCGCGCGCGGCCTCGAGGGCGCGCACGACGGCGAGGCCGAATTCGGCGCTCGCGGCGGGCTGGCGGCGCGACCGCACGCACGCGATAAACTCGGTGTCCTGGCGGGTCAGCGGCTCGGCGAGCTTCACCTTGGGGATGGTGATCTGGCCGTCGCGGAGGATCATGTGGAATTCGCCGAAGGAGCTGTAGTGGTCGGCGGTCACACCCTTGTCGTAATACCGGATGGGCTCGAGGTTGTTCATGTCGTCCCAGACCGCCATCTTGTGGTCGCCGACGATGGTGAGCTGGCGGACCTTGCGGGGATTGAGCCAGGAAATGTGCGCGTGACACACAACATTGCCCGGATAGTGCAGGGTGAGGAAACCGACGTCCTCGACTCCCTTCCGCAGGACGCTGTTGCCGGTCGCGGAGACCTCGAGGGGCTGGGCGTTGAGCAGAAAATTGAAGATCGAGATGTCGTGGCTCGCGAGATCGTAGATCGCGCCGACATCGGTGCGCACGGGGCCGAGGTTGGTGCGCACCGCATCCATGTAGTAGATCCGGCCGAGCTCGCCCCGGTCGAGATCGGTCTTCAGGTGGAGGACGCCGGAGTTGTAGAGGAAGACATGGCCGACCATCAGGATGCGCCCCTTTGCGAGCGCGAGGGCGGTGAGCTCGGAGCACTCGGCGGCGGTGGGGGCGAGAGGCTTCTCGCAGAGCACGTCCTTGCCGGCGGAGAGCGCGGCCTTTACCAGGGCGAAGTGGGTGTTGGTGGGCGTGGCCACCACCACGGCATCGACGTCGGCGGCGTCGGTGATGTCGGCGGAGTTCTTGGTGGTTGCGACCCCGCGGAGAAACTTTTGGGCGGCGGCGAGGCGGGCATCGGAGGCATCGCACACGCGGACAACCTCACAGCCGTCGAGCTGGCTGAAGTTGCGCACGTGATTGGGGCCCCATTGACCGAAACCGATGACACCGACGCGGATGGTGGACGAAGGGGTGCTCACGAACGTCAAACCGCGCATCCCGCGTATCACGGGTTTTTTAAAGGAGAGGGCTGGGTCGCCTGCACCTCGATCCGCCTCATACGATAGGCCCCGGTGACCGGCCCCCCGAGGGCGGCGCGGATCTCGTCGGCGGTCAGGCGGTAGATGAGGATGGAGTGGCCGGCGTCGGCGTCGGGCTCCCGGACCTGAAGATATTTGCAGAGCCGGGCGAAACGGAGGAGGTCGAAATCCTCGTATTTGTCCGGCGGCGGGGGGCTGGTGCGAAAGCTCTGCCAGCGTTTTTCCATGCCCGCGGTCCAGGGGCCCCGGGTAGCCGAGTAGACTTCGGCGAGGAGGGTGGCGCTCACGCAATAGAGCCCCGGCTCGAGTTCGTATGGCACGTGGGGCGGACGGACGACATAGTTGATGGCAGGGAGGAAATGATCCGGTCGTACGCCGTAGTGCGGCGCCCACGCGCTGCCGAAATAGCCGAAGTAGAATTTCTCGCCCGGGCGGCGGTTGGCGGCGAGCCAGGTGCGCAGCGTCGGCAGGTCCTGTCCCCAGTCGAGCGAGCTGTCGACGAAGAGGCGGTAGCCGTGGGCCGGGCCGCCGGCGAGGGTGTTGAACGACGCCATATAGTGCGGACGGACCGACCACGACGCGGCGGCCTGGCCGGCGAGCAGCGCGAGTCTGGCGACGGCGAGCCAGCGGCGGGAGGCCAAAATACCGAGCGCGATGAAGAGGGCGGGATAGACCGGGAGGATGTGGCGGTCGCCGATGTTGAGATTGCTGCGCAGTGCGACAATCCAGACCACGAACGCCGTGAGCACGATGGGACAGGCCGTGGTGAGCCAACGGCGACGGTCAGCCCGCAGGGCGCGCCGCCACGCGAAGACCCCCGCGAGGAGCGAGAGTGCCAGTGCACCAAGCATGGCTACAGGGGTCTTGGTCAGGACGAGGGTCGGGAAGAATTGCCACCAGCCGTATTGGCTGTGCTCACCCATGAAGAAGGCGGGACGGGCGGTCTCGGCCGCGAGCACGAAATTGAGACCGTAGAGCCAGGCTTCGGGCAGGAGGTGGAGGTGAAGCAAGGCCTCCAAAATGGGGCGTTTCCAGCCGAGGGCGGGGGCGAGCTCGTTCCAGTCCCAGGAGAAGCCGACGATGGCGGGCAGTTCCGGGGTGCGGGCGGAAAACCGGAAGTTGTAGAAGGCCCAGATCACGGCGGTGGCCGCGGCCGCCTGTCCGAGGCCGAGGGCGACGTTGGCGCCGAAACGCCGCAACGAGGAGCTGCCGTCGGGACGCGGATGCAACCAGATGTCGGCGACGCCGAGGAGTGCGTAGACGGGGACAACGAGGAGGCCGTTGAATTTTGCGACAAGGGTCAGACCTGTCACGAGGCCGGCGAGGGCTCCGGAAGCCAGAGTGCGCTGTCTGAGGTGCCACCAGAAAACGCACGGCGCGAGCGTGAGGAACAGGGAGGCGCAGACATCCGAGGTGGCCAGAGCGGAGTGCGTGAGGAAATTTGGGGCGAACGTGAAAAATGCCAGGGCAAGGAGCCCGCCGAAATCGCCGAACTGCACCCGGGTCAGCAGAAAAATCAGCAAACCGAGCGCGACGCCAAACAGGGCGTTGAGGCCGCGGGCACTTTGGACGATGCGGTCGGTGGGATTGTCGACCCCATAAAGGTAGTCCCAGCCAAGCTGCCAGACGGCGGAATGGCTCCAGAGCGCTGGATCGGTGGGGAAGCGGGCGTCCACGGCGACGCCGGCGAGCCCCTGCACGCGTTGCGGAAGATTGCCGTTTTCGGGCTGGAAACGAAAATCGCCGAAGTGGTCGTAAACGAAGCCGGCGGCCAGGTGGGGCAGTTCGTCGGAGGTCTGGCTCTTGAGGCGCGAGGCCGAGACGGCCTGCCACCAGAAAAGGCTCAACAGCGCCGTGACGGTCGCAATCAGGACCGTGCCGCGCGAACCGGGTAGGCGAAAAAAGGTAAAACGGCGCGGGCCGGGCTGGGACATGGCTTTGAAGTTGGACAAGTCCGTGCTGCGAAACAACGTCTTCCGCTCCCGCGGATGAATACCGAAGAATATGCCAATATCGAGCGACTGGAGCGCGAGCATTGGTATTATGCGGGGAAACGGCAGATGGTGCGTGAGTGGTTCGAGCGCGTGCGTCCGCCGCAGAAGGGAGATGTGCTGCTCGACTGCGGGGCGGGCACCGGGTTTTTCGCGCAGGAGATGGAGCGGAGCTGCCGCGTGCTGGTGCTCGACAACCACGAGGAGTCGCTGCGGCGTCTGCGGCTTAAGTTTCGTCCGGAGCAGGTGCTCGCGCTGGCCGGCGACGAGGTGCCGCTGGCGGATGGTTCGCTGGATTTTGTCACGGCCCTCGACGTGCTGGAGCACGTGCCCGATGACGCAGCGGTGGTGGATGGATTTCGCCGCCTGCTGAAGCCGGGGGGGGTGGCAATCGTGACGGTGCCGGTCGGGATGGAATTGTGGAGCGACTGGGACCGGGTGCTGCAGCACTACCGCCGTTACGAACGCCGGCAGCTCTGCGCGCTGTTTCGGGACGAAGGCTGGGAGATCGTCCACGTAAACCACACGAACGTGCTCGTCTATCCGGCGGTGTGGGTGATCCGGAAGTGGCGCGCGCTGAAAGAGAAACTGGGTATGCCGCCGCCCGCGAAGCGTAGCGAGGACCAGATCCCGCCGGCTTGGCTGAACGGTCTGCTGCGGGGGTTGTTTGTGGGCATGGCGCGGTGGCGCGTGCCGCTGCCCTTCGGCGTGAGCCTGCTGCTGGTGGCGCGGCGGCGATGAAACTCCGCCCGTACCGGGCAAACATAGAAAGAGCCGCGAGAAACGGGTGATCCGTCGTCGGCACCATTTTCACTTATTAAGTGAAATGATGGTTGGGCGGTTCGAATCGCCGGGGCTGGATGATAGCGAGGGGGCCAAAACCGAATTTCACATAATAAGTGAAAACGAGCGTGTCGGATGCTGGAGGATGCGGGGTGGCGCGGGTCGGTCAGTCGCGCAGGATGGTGTCGGCGATGAGGGCGCCGGCGGCGTCGCGCAGGCGGAAGAGGGCGCCGCGCTGCGGAGGGGCGAGCGCGGCGGGGTCGTCCGTGTAGAGAACGAGGCGGGCGATGGGCGGGAGGGGGGTGTTCCAGCCGGGAGCGGGGGGGGCGGCCGCCGCTCCATCGATGTGGAGCGGTTCGAATTCGGCGCGGGTATTGGCCGGGGTGAAGGAGGTGCGGAGTCTGCCGTCCTCGACCCACTCGATCTGGGCGATGCGTTGCGCCGCGGCGGTGGTGACGACTTCGATGCGCACGCGTTCGCGGGTGCCGTTGGTGGAGCGGTAGAGGAAGCGGACGGTGCCGAGCGGGGCGACCGCACGGCCGCGGCGGACCCAGAATTCGTGCGAACCGGCGGCGAAAGCGGCCTCGAAGTGCGCGTAGAGGTAGTCGCGCAAGGGGCCGCGCACAGGGATGCCGGCGCGGCTGATGCTGCTGAGCACATCGCGCTCGACCATCACGCCGGCGCGGGGGTGGGCGTCGAGTTGGGCGATGATCTCGGACTGTTGGGCGGGTCCGAGGAGGTTGAACCAATGGGTGACGTTGGCGGCGGTAGGGGTGGGCAGGCCGGTCCAGAGGTTGAAACTGAACATGCCGGGAAGACTGAAGAGGAGGTCGCAGTGGGCGGCGGCGTTTACGGTGAGCACGCGGAGTTCGGTGGCGAGGACGGGCTCGAGGTGGAGTTCGGCGGCGCCGGGGAGCGCCAGGGTTTCGCTGTCGCGCCACTGCGTCGCTCCGACGCGGAGCAGCGCGACGGCGATGCCGGCGGCAGCGGCGATGGCGAGGGGACCTGCGAAGCGAGCGACTCGTTCGCGCAGGACCGCGGTCGCCTCGGCGGCGGCGGCGGCGAGGAGCGGAGCCCAGAGGAAGGTGCCCCAGCCGATCTGGCTGCCACCGACGGGATAGGCGTGGAGCGACTGGGTCACCGCGAGGAAGGCGAGCCAAGCGCGGAGACGGGCCGCACGGTGGGACTCCTCGGAGGTGGCGAGCGGGAGGACAAAGAGCCAGGTGCACGCGAGGCCGTAGCTCATGACGAGCGCGAGGGGATTGAGCGGGAGCCAGCCGAGCCACGAGGTGGCGGCGATCGCGGCGATCGCCAGCCGGGCCGTCGCGAGCGCGGTGACAAAACGGGGGGGCCGGCGGAGGTCGCCCATGAGCGTGAAGACGCAGAGCGCGAGCGACACCAGGGCGAAGGCGGGAGCGCCGACACGCCAGTTGATCGCGAACGAGTATACGCCGGGATGGCGCAGCGGGGCGAGCAGGACGCCCTCGAGTAGTTCGTGCGGGCCGGTGCCGCGCAGCGAGGCGCCGACGACGACCACGGCGAGGAAGGCGAGGCCGCTGCCGATGCACCAGCGCCAACCGCCGGCGGTGAGGAGGGGCCGGCGGGCGTCGCGTGCGGCGAGGATCACCGCGAGTCCGGAGGCCCCGACGATGAGGGAGAACCTGATCACCCAAGGCTCGGTGAGAAGGGAGCGCATGAGCGCCCACGGGAGCGTCACGACGCCAAGCGCGGCGAGCCACGGTCCGATGCGCGAGGCGCGGGGACCGGCGGAGTGAACGAGCAGCCAGGCGCCGGCCCCGGCGATGAAGAGTGCGCCGACGTTGACCTTGGTGAGGACGAGCGCGGCGCCGGCCAGGCCGCCCACGAGGGCAAGACCGCGGGGGGAGTCGCGGGAGATGAATTCCGCGCCGGCCCACGCGGCGAGCGCCACGATGAAGACGATGAACCCGCCGGGGTGCATCGGCTCGGAGGTCATCTGCCAGAGGTGGCCGAAGGTGGCGGCGAGGGCGAAGAGCGACCACGCGGCGGAGCGGGTATGACGCCAGACGAGGTGGCCGCAGAGGAGGGCCGCGCCGAGCCAGTGAAAGAGCGTGATCACCCGGCCGGCGGTGTTGGTGAACTCGAAGCCGAGGAGGCGGTGGGCGAGGTCGGCAACGAGAAAGAAGAAGGGGCCGTACTGGCTGTAGACGTGGGTGTAGAGGCCGCCCTCGCGGGAGAAGGTGGCGAGGGAGAAGAGGACGTAGCCCTCGTCGTCGTAGGTGCGGAACGTCGTAAAGAGCAGCCACGCACCGGCGAGGCCAAGGGCGGCGAGGAGGGCGGCGAAAGCGACGGGGAAGGCGCGCCTCATGCGGTCAGCAGGGCGGGGGCCGCGCGGACCGGGCGGCGGGTTTCACGATGTAGTTGGGCCGGCGCTTCACCTCGTCGTAGATGCGACCGAGGTATTCGCCGAGCACGCCGATGCCGATCAGTTGGACGCCGCCCAGAAAGGTGATGAGCGCGGCGAGCGTGGTGAATCCGGTGGGGCTGCGCTCGAATTGGAAGATACGCCAGAGGATGAAAAAGAGGCCGGCGGCGAAGCCCATGCACGCGACGAAAATCCCGGCGTAGGTGAGCACGCGGAGCGGCAGGTGGGAGAAGCTGAACACGCCGTCGAGGGCGTAGCGGATGAGGCGCCGGAAGGTTTGCTGTGGGACGCCGGCGGCCCGCTCCTGCCGGTCGTAGAGGACATCGGCGGTCGGAAAGCCGATCCACGCGCGAAGGCCGGGAAAGAAGCGGTGGCGCTCGGGCAACTGGTGAAACGCCTCGACGGCGTGGCGACCGATGAGGCCGAAGGTGCCGGTGTTGGGCTCGATGGGAAAATCGGAGAGGCTGCCGAAAAGGCGGTGAAAAAGATCGAACCCGACGCGGCGGAGGCCGGTCTCGGCGCGGGTGCGGCGCATCGCGCGGACGATTTCCGCGCCACCGCGCCAGGCAACGACAAGTTGCGGGATGATCTCGGGCGGGTCCTGCAGGTCGGCATCCATTGTGACGACCGCCTCGGCCCCGCGGGCGTGGGCGAGACCAGCGGCAAGGGCGGACTGGAAACCGAAGTTGCGGGAGAGTTCGACGAGTTCGAAGCGGGGATCGCGGGCGGATTGCGCACGAATCAGGCTGGCGGAGGGGTCGTGGCTCCCGTCGTCGACGAGGACGGGACGCCAGGCGCAATCGTGGGTCCCGTCGAAGAGCGCGGTCAGGCGGGTGAAGAGTTCGGGCAGCACGGCCTGCTCGTTGAAGACCGGGATGACCAGGGCGATGGTCGGGATCGGCGCGGGGGCGTTCATGCTGGGCAGACGTTGGTGGCAGGGCGGCGGGCGCGGCGCAAGCGGCGAGGCGGAGTCAGCGGCCGGTGGGGCGGTCGGCTGCGTGGAACCACGCAGCGGGCGGGGGATTGTCGGGCACAGAGGCGGGGTCGGCGAGGCGGACGAGACGAATCGACACATCGGTGGTGCGGAGGAGTTCGCGTTCCCGGGGCGTGTGGCCTTCGTATTGGTAAGGTGGGTACGACAACGGGTGCTCGAAGCGCAGGAGGGTGACGCCCGCCGGGGCCTCCAGGCGGGCGCGGACGGGATAGAGCATCTCGGCGTTGAGGAGCGCAAAGTCCGGTCGGGCCACCGGGAGGTTCAACGGCGCGTAGATCGAGCCGCTGATGGTGAGCGCGTGCTTGGGGTTGCCCCACGCGCGGAGGACGGAGACCTCGACATCGCGGGGGAAGACTTGGGCGAAATGCGGCCAGAACCGCAGCACGCCGATGAGCACGAGCACGGTGGCGGCGAACGGACGGAAGGAGGGGCGCGATGCCAGCAGGCGGGTGAGCGCCCAGCCGCCGAGGAGGCAGAGCGCGGGCACGAGGGGCTTGACGGTGCGGCCGTAGACGACGAAGCGGGTGAGCACGCACGAAAAGAGCACCAGCAGCGCATAGATGGCGGCGATGGCGAGCATCGCCCCGATGACGCGGGGGGGAAGCGGTTCGCGGCGACGGAGGACAGATGCGAGCATGCCGACGAGGAGACCGACGATGGCGAGGCCGAATCCCCCTTCGGACTGAGCGAGATATTCCCAAGGAAGCCGCCATCCTTCGGTGAACAGGCCCTGGGTCACGGTCCGGCCGAACGAGACG
>JAPLTR010000880.1 GCA_026398065.1 Verrucomicrobiota bacterium
GATGGCGACGGGGTCTCTCTTGCAGTTGAGGATGCAGGCGCCTTCGCACAGCCGCTCCTGCGGGCAGACGCGCGAGCAGATCTCGGGCATGTTGCTGGTGGAGCGGGAGAGGGCGGCGGCCTCGAGGAACTGGCCCTGCGCGGCGAGGGCGAGCCACTCGGGGATGCGGTTGGAAAGCGGGCAGGCCTGGGCGCAGAGGGCGTTGGGGCATTGGATGCAGCGGCTGGCCTGTTCGCGCACCGTGGCCTCGTCGTAGTCCGAATAGATCTCGTGGAAATCGCCAACTCGCTCGGCGGCGGCACGTTTCGGCGGCGCGGTGCGAGCGATCAATGACCAGGCGTATTTCGACGAGGTCGGGTTCGTTGCCGGGGTCGGCATAGGTGGTGGGGTTCTGATCATATTACGGCACAACCTGGCAACTGGCACCGCGTTTCTTGCGGTACACTCCGCAGGGATTGGCCGACCGGCGGCGCGAAGAACGGCCGTTGGCGGCGTGCTCGGGCGGGGGCCGCGGATCAGCCCGGCGAGGCGGGCGCGGGTGGGGCGGCGGTGCCCGGCTAGATCAGGGGCGCGAGCGCGCCGTGGGCGACGAGCTCGGTTTCGTCCCGGACGCTCGCCGCGCCGATGCCGGGGTGCTGCGCGCAAAACGCGGCGACCTCCGCCTCGGAGAGCAGAAAAAAGGCGGTCGAGAGGGCGTCGGACAGGGCTCCGGTGGGCGCGAGGGCCCAGGCACGGGTCGTGCGAGCGGAGGCGGCGCCGCTGCGGGGGTCGATGAGGTGCGCGCCCTTCACGGCGACGCCGGAGCCGCTGAGCGCCGCGTGGGTGAGCGACAGCGTGCGCTGTGTAGTGCTTTCTCCGATACCGACGGGCCAGCCGGCGTGGCCGGCCGGGGCGGCGAGGGCGAGCGCGGTGCTGCCGCCGCCCTGGAGGCAGGCGGTCGTGACCGCCCATTCCGCGAGCCGGGCGGCCATGCGGTCGAGGGCGTAGCCCTTGCCGACGGCGCCGAGGTCGAGGTGGAGGCGCGCGGCGTGCGAGGTGAGCGTGTAGGCGGCGGGGTCGAGGGTGAAGAGCGGGGCGTCGGCGGGCTGGCCCGGCAGGCGTTCGGAGGCGTAGGCGGCGTCGAAGGCACGGTCCGTGGCGAGCGAGGCGTCGGCGGCGATGAGCAGGCACTCGAGGGCGTCCTCGCCGATGGTGATCGTCTCGCCGCAGGCGAGGCGGTTGGCGCGGGCGATGTCGCTCGACTCGATGTAGCGGCTCAGCTCGCTCTCGAGGCGGTCGAGGTCGCGGAACGCCGCGGCGGCGGCCTGCCGGGCGTAGTCGCGCGGGTGGTCGGCGATGACGATGGCGAAGGTGGTGGCCATCGCCTCATGGTGAAATTCGGGCCAGTTCATCGGCGGGACTTGAGCTGCCGGCGGAGCCGGATCATGGCAAGCGCCGGGCGCCACCAGAGCTGGCGGAGCCCGTACTTGGCCTCGCCGCGGGTGCGCGGGTGGTGGCGCACGCGGAATTCGCCGAGGCGAAACCCGGCGTGGACGACGATGGCGGGGAGGAAGGACTGCAGGAGCTCGAAGGGGAACAGGGCGCCCACGACCTCGCGGCGCATCGCGCGGAGCTGGCAGCCGCTGTCGTGGAGGCGGTCGCCGAGGAAGCGGCTGCGGACGAAGTTCGCGAGGCGGGACATGCGGCGGCGGAGCCACGAGTCGTGGCGGTCGTGGCGCCAGCCGCACGCGACGTCGAGCGTGCCGGCCTCGACGGGGGCGATGAGCAGGGGGAAGTCGCGCGGGTCGTTCTGGCCGTCGCCGTCCATGGCGAGGAGGATTTCGCCGCGGGCGGCGCGCAGGCCGTCGAGGAGCGCGGTGGCCTGGCCGAGGTTGCGCGGCTGGTGCAGGGCGCGGCACTGCGGCCAGCGGGCGAGGCAGGCGGCGATCTCGTCGGCCGTGCCATCGGTGCTGCCGTCGTTGACGAGGAGGATCTCGTAGGGATGGCCGAGGGCGTCGAGGACCTCGACGGAGGTGCCGACGAGCGGGAGGATGTTGCCCGCCTCGTTGAAAAACGGGACGACAAGGGAGTAGCGGGGCGTCGTCATGGTTTGGATACGGGGGTGAAGACGACGCAGAGGACGCCCGGTCGCAGGCCGAGGTAGGATTCCTGGTAGTCGCCATGGAGGCGGGCGCGGACGGCCTCAGCCTGGGTGGCGGAGGCGATGACCAGCGGCCCGTCGCAGTCGGCGGGCGGGGCGGGCCAGTAGCCGATGCGCGGGAGGCCGCGCAGGTACCACGGCAGCGGCCAGTATTCCTCGCTGACCACGCGGATCGCGCCGGCGGACGAACGCGCCAGGGCGGCCTCGGCCAGCGAGCGGATCTTCAGCACGTCGGGCGAACTGTGCACGTAGGCGTAGGGGTTGCGCTCATCGGCCGGGCGGCGGAAGACCGCGAGATTGGTCTGGGTGAACTGCACCGCGAGGATGGCCGCCGCCACCGCGACCGCCAGCGGGCGCCAGGGGAGGGCGGCGAGGGCGCCGCTGGCGAGGACTGCGAAGCCGGGGACGAGGTGCACGAGGTGCCACGGGGTCTTGTACGGCGTGAGCGACAGCGCGACGAGGACGAGGGCGGTGTAGACCGCGGCGACGCGGAGGAAGGTCTGGCGCCGGGCGAACGCGACGACGATCCCGGCGCCGGCGAGCAGCGAGAAACCGAGCTGCTGCCAGAGGAGGCCGCCCTGCCGGTACCAGCCAAAGGTGCTCAGATAGTACCACCACGGCTTCTCGTGGCCGCTGCCGCCCGCCGCGCGGCCGGAGGCGTGCGTGTAGGTGGCGACCGCGTCGCGGAGCCCCGCGAAGTGCGCGCCGAAGGAAGAGTAAAAGAGGGCGGCGACGACGAGCGCGGTGCCGAGCGCGAGGAGCGCGTCACGGCCGATCCGCGCGGAGACCGGGCGGGCGCGGGAAACCGCGAAAAACGCGATGGCCGCGCAGGCGAGGAAGACCGGCGCGCTGGCCTTGGTGGCCTGCATGAGGCCGGCGCAGGCCCCGGCGGCGAGGGCCCAGCCGAGACGGCCGGTGCGCCACCAGCGTCCGGCGCAGACGAAGGCGGCGAGGGCGAAGGTGACCAGCAGCGTTTCCTGGATGAAGTAGCGGCTGTAATAAACGGACGCCGGCGCGATCGCCAGGAGCGCGGCGGCGGCGAGCGCGGGCCAGTAGCCGAAGGGCAGGGCGAGGGCGAAGAGGAGGAGGACCCCGGCCGTCCCCACGATCGCGGGGACCAGGCGGACGGTTGTCTCGTCGAGCGTGGCGAGGGTGGTCTGGCCGCGGGCCCAGGCCACGGGGTCGAAGGCGTAGCGGCCGTGCTCGACGAGCTCGCCGAACTTCACGGCCTGGTTGGCCTCGTCGGCATGCATCGGCCGGCGGGCCAGGTCGGAGGTGCGCAGCCACAGGGCGGCGAACGCGAGGAGCGCGGGGGCGAGGTAGCGAAGCAAGGACGGGAAGACGGGCGGCAACGTGGGTGAATCCAATACGAAAAAAATTCCGGAGCGAAGCGAAGAATCGGCCTCGCGGCGGACGCCGTTCTGGAGGTGGGGCGGATCGGAGGAGGAGGTCGGATCTGGTTGGATTCGGTGCGATTGGGTCGGATTTGGTGCTGGGAGCGCGGACGGCCCGTTCGCTTGGCCCGCCCCGGTATCTACGAGCGCCAGCGAGTGGAGGTCTCGTCCGCGGATCGGGCCCGACCTCGCAGGAGCCCCGGCGTTGGTCGCCGCACCGGTTACGGTGCGATCCGATGGCCGGCTGGATGAGGTTGGATTTACTTGGATTTGGTTGGATGAAGAGAGGGGCGGGGCGGCCCCCGGAGTTTTTCCGCGGATGGCGCGGATGAGCGCGGATCGAGGCCACGGAGAGATCCGCGAGCATTTGCATGATCCGTGGGACGGTTTGATTGGGTTGGATGAGGTTGGATTCACCTTGATCCACCTTGATTTGGTCGGATTTGGTGCGATCTGGTCGGATTTGCCCGGATTTGGTCGGATCCGGTCGGACCCAGCCGGATTCGCGGGAGGCAGAGGGGATGGCCACGAAAAGGCACAGAAATCATAGAAACGAATCCCCGGCGCCCGCGGTCCGCTTTTTGCGCCCTTTGGTGCCTCTTCGTGGCCAGGCCTTCCGGTCGGAGAGGGTGCGAGCTGGTCGGATTTTCCTGGATTTGGTGCGATCCGGTCGGACCCAGCCGGATTCGCGGGAGGCAGAGGGGAGGGCCACGAAGAGGCGCAGAAATCACAAAAACGAAGCCCCGGCGCGCTCCGTCCGCTGTTTGCGCCGATGGGTGCCTCTTCGTGGCCAGGCCTTCCGGTCGGAGAGGGTGCGAGCAGGTCGGATTTACTTGGATTTGGTGCGATCTGATCGGATCCAGCCGGATGGGCGGGAGGGAAGAGCCGTAGCCCGGTCAACCTGACCGGGCTGACCGGGCGCGCCTCGCCCGGTCGACCAAGCGCGGTCAGGTTGACCGCGCTACGCCTGCCGCGACGTGCAACGCCCGCAGACGGGCTTTCTGGGCGTGGCATGTTCACCCAGTGGCGCTGGCCGCCCTGGAACATCGCCGCCGTCCGACCCAGCCCGGTCAGGCTGACCGGGCTACGCCGCTCCGCCCCGCCGTGCGCGACGCGCGGGCC
>JAPLTR010000440.1 GCA_026398065.1 Verrucomicrobiota bacterium
CATGATCGATGTCCGGAAATGGCGCGGCTGGTGCGTGCCGTTTGTCTGGGTCGGCATGAACCCGATCACGTTGTATCTGATCAGCGGCATCGTCGGCTACCGGAAGCTCGCGGCGCGCCTCGCTGGCGGCGATCTGCAGGCGTGGCTCGACACGACGCTCGGCGCGGGCTGGGGCAACCTCGGCATCGCGGTGGTGGGCCTCGCGCTGATGTTCCTCCTCGCGCGTTTCCTCTACCAGCGGCAGATCTTCCTGCGGGTTTGATCGCAGTCGGATCCGCCGTTGGGCGGCGATTGACACGCCGGGGGGCTCCGGCGAAAACCACGTCGCCCCATGAATCCCTTCCGCCTACCCCGCGGGAGCCTTCAACGTTGTTGCGTCTCCCTGCTCGTCTGGCTCGCCCTCGTCGCGCGCCTGGGCGCGCAGGTCACCGGCACGATCGATGGCCGCATCACCAATCCCGCGCCCGGCGGGATCTTCGAACACGCCCGCATTTCCGTGGCCGGCACCGCCATGGAAACGCTCAGCGACTCCGACGGCTTCTACCGGCTGGATGGCGTCCCAGCCGGACCGACCCAACTCCACGTGTTCTTCAGCGGATTTGCGCCGGCCACCGCCACGGTCGCCGTCGTCGCCGGGCAGTCCGTGCAGCGGGATTTTCAGCTCTCGCCCGTCAGCTCCGGCCCCGCCCCCCACGCCGACGGCTCCCCGGTGAAGCTGAGCGAGTTCGTCGTCGCCACGTCGCGCGAGATGAGCGGCGCCGCCCTCGCGATCAATGAGCAGCGCTTCGCGCCGAACATGAAGAACGTCGTGGCGACGGACGAGTTCGGCGACATCGCGGAGGGCAACGTGGCCGAGTTCGTGAAGTTCATGCCAGGCGTCAACATCGACTACGCCGGCGGCAACGCCCGTGACATCTCGCTGAACGGCGTGCCCTCCATCTACGTGCCGGTCACGATCGACGGCTTCGGGCTCGCCAGCGCCGTGGGCGGCGGCTCCGGCGGCACGGCCCGTTCCGTGGGCCTCGACCAGGTCTCGATCAACAACCTGTCACGCATCGAGGTCTCCTTCTCCCCGACCCCGGACTCGCCGGGCAACGCCCTCGCCGGCTCCGTGAACCTGGTCCCGCGCAGCTCGTTTGAGCGGACGAGGCCGGCGCTGAATTTCAGCACCTATTTCATGCTGCGCGATGACATCAAGAAGTGGGGCGAAACGCCCGCCCCGCGCCATCCCACCCGGAAAATCCACCCCGGCTTCGACCTCTCCTACCTCGCGCCGGTGAGCAAACGCTTCGGCTTCACCCTCTCCGCCGGCATGAATCGCCAGTACTCCGGCGAGCCCCAGATCCAAAACACCTGGCGCGGCGCCCAGGCCGCCACCAACGGCGTGGCGTTTCCCCACACCTCGTTCGACAAGCCCTACCTGACGTCCGTGCTCATCCGCAACAGCGGCAAGGACACCAACCGCAGCTCGTTCGGCGTCACGACCGACTACAAGTTCACGAACAAGGACCGCATTTCGCTCTCGCTCCAGTACTCGACCTTCAACGTCCACATCAACCACAACGCCCTCACGTTCGACGTCGGCCGTGTGAACCCCGGCGACTTCAGCCTCAGCGCCACCCGCGGCGCCGCCGGCCAGGGCACCCTGCAGCTCGCGACCACCGGGGCCGACCGCTCCAACTGGACCTTCATGCCGTCGGTCGTGTGGCGCCACGACGGCCCGGTCTGGAAACTCGATTCCGGCTTCGCCTATTCGCGCGCGAGCAACCGCAACCGCACCGGCGAGTCCGGCTTTTTCGACACCACCACGTCCCGCCGCACCGGCGTCACCGTCTCGTTTGCCGACATCTTCTACCTCCGGCCCAGCACGATCACCGTGACCGATGCCGCGGGCGCACCGGTCGACCCGTATGCGCTAAAAAACTACGTCGTCACCGCGGCCACCAACAACACCCGCGCCACGGACGACATCAAGCGCACCGCGTACGCGAATGTGCGCCGCGATTTCTTCGGCCGCGTGCCGCTCTCCCTCCGCGCCGGCCTCGATCTCCGCCAGACCGAACGCGACCAGCGCGTGAGCGTACCCACCTACACCTACGTCGGCCGCGATGGCGTCGCGAGCACGACCCTCACCGCCACGAGCGACGACCTCGCCCTGCCGTTTCTCGACCCGAGCTTTTCGGACCGCCAGCCCCACTACGGATTCCCGAAGTTCCAGGGCGTGAGCAGCGAGCTGCTCTACAACCAATACCTGTCTTCGCCCGCGACGTTCACCACCAACGCCAACACCACCTACCGCAACGAGGTCACCAATTCGAAGTTCGCCGAGGAGGTCGTCTCCGCGGCCTATCTGCGCGGCGACCTGGGTTTCTTCCAACAGCGCCTGAAGATCGTGGTCGGCGTCCGCGCCGAGCAGACCAACGTCCACGCCGAGGGCCCGCTCACCGATCCGACCCGCAATCTCCAGCGCGACGCCCAGGGGCGGCTGGTCCTCGGCGCCAATGGCCGCCCCCTGACCATCGTGCCGACCACCAATGCCCTCGGCGTTTCCCAGCTCACGTTCCTCGACCGCGCCGCCTCCGCCGAAAAGGAATACCTGCGGCTGTTTCCGAGTGTGAACGTGAGCTACAATCTCCGCGAAGACCTCATCGCCCGCGCCGCGTGGTACACCTCGATCGGCCGGCCGGACTACAACCAATATGCCGGCGGCGTCACGTTGCCCGATCCGGAAAATCCGACGCCCAACGATCAGATCACGCTCAGCAACGTCGCGATCAAGCCGTGGACCGCCCGGACCCTCAATGTCCGCCTCGAGTATTATCTGCCAGGAGTGGGCCAGCTCTCGCTGGGGGCTTTTCGCCGTGATTTCGAAAATTTCTTCGGCAGCACCACGCTCCCGGCGACGCCCGAGTTTCTCGACCTCTACAGCCTCGATCCGAACGTCTACGGTCGCTACCCGGTCGCCACCCAGTACAACCTCGACAGCTCGGTCCGCATGGAGGGCCTCAATCTCGCTTACAAACAGTCGCTGACGTTTCTCCCCCGCTGGGCCCGCGGCGTAACGGTCTTCGTCAACGGCGCCTCTCAGCGCATGCTCGGTCCGCAGGGCTCGGGAAACTTCCCCGGCTTTGTTCCGCGCACCGCGAGCTGGGGCGTGAGCCTCACCCGCGAGCGGTACACCGTCCGCGCCAACTGGAACTACCGCAGCCTCCAGCGCCGCGCCGCGATCGCCGCCGGCGGCAGCATCGAACCCGGCACCTACACCTGGTGGTCCAAACGCCTGTACCTCGACCTCAACGGCGAGCTCAACCTCTCGCGCCGTTTCGCGCTCTTCGCGAGCATCCGCAATCTCGCCGACGCGCCCGACGACATCAAGGTCTTCGGCCCGAGCACCCCGGCCGTCGCCCGTTTCCGCGAGCGCATCGAATACGGCTCACTCTGGAGCTTCGGCCTGAAAGGGACTTTCTAAGCAGCGGCCCGGCGTCTCCGAGGTGCCCGAAAGTTCCTCGCACAGCTCACCCAGCTGGCCCGACAGCGTCATCGCGACGTCGGCGGCCTCCGGGCGGCCGCGGCGGTCGAGCACGAAGGCCAGCTCGACGAGCTCCGTGCGGAGCCCGCCGAGTTTGCCCAGCACGCGGTGCCGTTCGGTCGCTGGGAGGGTCGTCGAATTCACCGGATCGTCGTTCAGCCCGTGACGAGGACCGAGAATCCACCGTACGTCATGCGCTTGACGTCGAACGGCGAGTTCTCCGGATCGCACATGTCCTTCAGACGGGGATCGGCCATGACCTTCTTGTTCACGCGGTCGCGGTGGGCGCGCGATTGGTACATGATCCACGAAAACACCACGGTCTCCCCCGCCTTGATCTTCGCGAGGCGGGGGAACGGGACGCCCATCTTGGTGGCGAGGTCGTCACCGACGCACTCGTAGTATTCGAGCGCGCCGTATTCGCGCCAGATCTTCGCGGCCTTCTTGGCGAGGCTGCGGTAGGCGGGCAGTTTTTTCTTGGGCACGGTCAGGACGAAACCATCGATGTAGCGGGGCATGGGTGTGTCTCCTGGGTCGGGTTGAGGTGATGTGACCGAAATGAAACCCGCGTGTTTCCGTGGTTCCTTTTGGTCACTATTAACGAACGAACCTGGTCAATCTGGACAAGCGGGCGCAATTTTTTGCGACGAATCTCCCGCGCCGCCTCACGGGAGGCGCGGCACAAAACTAACCCCGCGGCGCGCGCGCGACGAAGAGGGGCCGGTACGCCGCGCGGTAAACCCAGGCGAGGTAGAGTTCCAGCGCCAGGAAGACGATGGCCATGGGGAGGCCGGAACGCTCGAGAAACAGGTGGAAGGCCACACTGTTCACCATGAACGGCGCGAAGAGCACCAGCGCCAGCGGCACGAAGCGGTTCGCCAGCAGCAGCCCGCCGACGATGAGGTGCGTCAGACCGATCAGCTGCATCATATAGCCGGACTTCAGCAGCGCGCCGGCAAAGGCGGCCGCGTCCTCCGGCAGCGCCGTCGGCGGAGGCGGGATGAAATTAAGGAAGCCGTTGAGCCCGAAAATGACCAGCGGTAGGCCCAGCAAAATGCGCACGACCGTGGGGATGTGCCGGGCAAAGCCCTTGGGTTGGGCGGCGTCGCCGGCCGGGGAGGAGGAAGCAGTTGTCATGGCGGGTGGTAAGAGGGTGGCGGGACGGGGCGGAGTTTACTTCTTGGCCGGGGACTCCGACACCGTTTTCAGGCTGGCGAGCCCCTGCTCGAAATCGCCCCCGACCATCTTGTCCATGTTCATGAACAGGCAGAAGAGCTTCCCGACGTAGTTGTTCGCACCCGTCATCGTCCACGTGACCTTGGTCCGGTCCCCCTCGGGCTTGAAGGCGAAGACGGCCTCGCTGAGGCCCTCCATCGGCGTGAAGAACTCCAGCTTGATCCGGATCAACTCCGCCGGACGGCTCTCGAGGATGGCCATGCGCCCGCTGCCCACCTCGCTGTTTCCCTCCCAGGCGTAGACCGCGCCGACGCCGGCGTCCGGCCCAGAAAACGTCCGCTTCATCGCCGGGTCCTTTTTCTCCCAAGGGGACCACGGCAGCCACTGCTTGAACGCGTTAACCGAAGCAAAGGGCACGGCCGGCGGCGCAGCCAGGGTGACGGAGCGCTCCACCCGGTACGTGGAGGGCTGGAACGCCGCGAGCACGAGGATCGCGGCGACGATGACGGCGAGGCCGAGGAGGATTTTCTTGAGCATGGGTGGTGGTGACTTGAAAAAGAGGAAAAAACCGGACGCGGCTCCCGGCCGGAGTCAGGACTTGGCCAGCAGGACTTCGAGCCGGTCGAGGCTTTCGCCCCAGCCCTGGTAAAATCCCATCTGCTCGTGCTTCTCGCGGTTCTCCACCGTCCAGTGCAACGCGCGCGCGGTGTAGCGGGTCCGCCCGCCGGGCAGCGCCTCGAAGGTGGTGATCGCGGTGAAAAACGGGTCCGGGACGGGCTCCCAGCCCGGCGCAAAGGCATCCGTGAAGACAATGCGCTCGTTTGCCGTGACCTCCAAAAACACGCCGCTCGTGGGGTACTCGGTGCCGTCGGGCGCGCGCATGATGGTACGAAACACGCCGCCGGGCCGCAGGTCCATCTCACAAAACGGCGTGGTCATGCCGTGCGGCCCCCACCATTCGGACAGGCGGGTGGTCCAGGCCTGGAAGACCCGCTCGTGCGGCGCATCGAGGATGCGCGTGAGGACGAGTTCCCGGGAGGTGCGGGCGACGGCAGGTTGGGCTGCGTCATTCATGGTTGGAGGGAGGCGGTGGATCGGGAGGCGAGGCAGCGAAGCGCTTGCGGACGGACCGCGGCGCTGGTTCAGTGTCTCAACGAACGAGCCCGCCGTTTCCGGACAAAGGACCGTTTTTCCGCCAACGTGTCCGTTTCGGCCGGGTCGGTTCGTCGTAGCTGCAGAGCACCCGTTCCCACCACCACCACGCGCCTCATTCCTCCCGTGAAAACCGAACCCACGCCCGCCGCCAGTCCCTACCTCCTCCTCTTCCGCAACTCCGGTCCGGAAACCCACGCCCACCTCTCGGCCGACCAGCGTCAGCAGCTCGTCACCCGCTGGAACGCCTGGTACGACGGCCTCGCCGCGTCGGGCAAGGCGACCGAAGGCCAGCCGCTCGAACTGGAAACGCGTCTCGTCTCCGGTCCCGGCGGCGCGCGCGTGGTCGACGGGCCGTTCGCCGAGGCCAAGGAGGCCGTCGGCGGCTACGTGAAGCTCATGGTCAGCGGGCTCGACGAGGCCACCGCGATCGC
>JAPLTR010000037.1 GCA_026398065.1 Verrucomicrobiota bacterium
TTCGCTGACCCTCACCCCGGTCCCCGAGCCGTCCACCTATGCGCTGATCCTCGCCGGTCTCGGGCTCGTCGCCCTGCTGCACCGCCGTCGGAAGGCCTGACCGGAGCGGTTCCCTGCAGCCCCCCCCTCCGGGGACGGACTCGGTCGGTTCGCCTGCGGCCACCGGCCCTCAAACTGTCCGGCAGCGTGCCTGCGCATCGCCCGCCCGCCGCTCGCGTCAGACGGGCTGTCCACCTTATGCGCCACCCCTTCCGCATTCTCCCCGGGCTGTTGCTCGCCGCCGCCCACCTCACCGTTCTCGCCGCTGACTCCGCCGCACCGGCGATGCCTCCGCCCTCGGATTGGATCGACCCGGAGACGGGCCACCGCGTCATCCGCCTCTCCCCCGACAACGGCGGCTCCAGCCTCTATTTCCACCAAAACGGCTACACCCCCGAGGGCGACAAGCTCATCCTTCACACCCGCGACGGCGCACTCGCCACCGTTGATCTCACCACCCTCGGCGTCTCGCCGCCCAAGCTCGCCATCGTCGCCCCCAACACCCGCGCCATCGCCACCGCCTGGCGCACCCGCGAAGCCTACGTCCGCCGCGACACCGTGATCGTCGCCCTTCACCTCGACACGAAAACCGAGCGCGTAGTCCTTCAGCTCCCCGCGGTCGCCCAGGCCCGGGGTGGCGCCTACGCCCTCAACTGCGACGAATCTCTCCTCGTCGGTATCACCCGTGACCCTGATGGCCAGACCCTCCCACGCACGCCTCCGCCGGGCGGCCTGGGCGGCACCCTCGAGCCCACCTGGGCCGCCGGCACCCCGAAGATGATCTACACCGTCAACGTGAAGACCGGTGAAATGAAAATCCTCCACCGCGAAAACGACTGGACCAACCATCTCCAGTGCTCGCCGACCGACCCGCTGCAGATCCTCTTCTGCCACGAGGGCCCCTGGCACTACAACGACCGCACCTGGACCGTTCGCGCCGATGGCACACCCGCACGCCTGCTGCACGAGCGCACCATGAACATGGAGATCGAGGGCAACGAGTTCTTCAGCCCCGACGGCAAGAAGGTCTGGTACGACCTCCAGACCCCGCGCAGCACCGTCTTCTGGCTTGCCAATGTCGACCTCGCGACCGGCCACCGCACCTGGTATCATCTCAAACGCGAGGAATGGTCCGTCCACTACAACGTCTCCCCCGACGGCAAGTTCTTCGCGGGCGATGGCGGCGGCCCCGGCAGTGTCGCCGCGCGCACCGGCGACGGCGAACTCCTCGACCCTCCCGGCAACGGCCAGTGGATCTACGCCTTCTACCCCCAGCCGATGCGCGGCAGCTCTTTCCGGGACAAGAAGGACCTGATCGATATTGGCACGATCAAGTCCGAGCGCCTCGTCAGCATGGCGCAGCACAACTACAGCAAGGAGACCGGCGTCGAGCCCAACCTCACCTTCACCCGCGACGGCAAATGGCTTATCTTCAGCGGGAATTTTCATACCAATCCCGGCCGCGGCCAGCGCGCGATCACGCACACCTACGCGGTGGAAATTGCCAGGGCGAAATGACCGTGCCTGCGCAGCCGAACGCTTGGACTGTCCGGCACCTGCGCATTTCGACTCCGTCCCCGCGCCGGGGTTGACTCGGTCAAACCCTCGCGCCCGCCATGGCGCACCCTATGCACACGCCTCGCCGCCTACCCTTCACGCTCACCCGCCTCGCCTCGTTGGCGACGCTCCTGCTCGCCGCGCTCGCCCTCTCGGCGCCCGCGCGCGCCCAATCCCCGACGCTGCCGCCACCGGACGCCATCCTCGAAAAGCTCCGCCTCGCCAACGCCTACTTCATGGCCAAGTGGCCCGACCCGGGCAAATCCATCACCACCAACCGCACGCGTCCCAGCAATATCTGGACGCGTGGGGTTTACTACGAGGGCCTCATGGCCCTCCACACCGCCGCTCCCGACCAGCGCTACTACGACTATGCCGTCGCCTGGGGCGAAGCCCACAAATGGGGCCTGCGCAACGGCACCACCACCCGCAACGCCGACGACCAGTGCTGCGGCCAGACCTACCTCGACCTCTACCTCATCGACCGCAAGCCGGAGCGTATCCGCAACATCAAGACGTGCATCGACGCCATCGTCGCGAGCGACAAGAGCGACGACTGGTCGTGGATCGACGCCGCCCAGATGGGCATGCCGGTCTTCGCCAAACTCGGCGTCCTCACCGGCGATCCGAAGTATTTTTCCCGGATGCACGATCTGTTTCTCTACATGAAGAACACCCATGGCGACCACGGGCTCTTCAATCCCGCCGAAGGTCTCTGGTGGCGCGACAAGGATTTCGATCCGCCCTACGCCGAACCCAACGGAAAAAACTGCTACTGGTCCCGGGGCAACGGCTGGGTCGTCGCCGCCATGGTGCGTGTGCTCGATGTCCTGCCCGCCAATTCCCCCCACCGCACCGAGTACGTCACCATGCTTCAGACGATGTGCGAAGCACTGCGCAAGGTGCAGCGTGACGATGGTTTTTGGAATGTGAGTCTGCATGATCCGACCCATTTCGGCGGCAAGGAAACCTCCGGCACCGCGCTCTTCGTCTACGGCATGGCCTGGGGCGTCCGTCACGGTGTCCTCGACACGGCCACCTACCGCCCAGTCATCGCAAAGGCATGGGGCGCCCTCAGTCGCGAGGCCGTCCAGTCCAACGGCTTCCTCGGTTATGTCCAGGGCACCGGTAAGGAGCCGAAGGACGGCCAGCCGGTGGGAATCGCCAGCGTGCCCGACTTCGAGGACTACGGCCTCGGCTGCTTCCTCCTCGCCGGCACTGAAGTCTGGCGTCTCGTCCGCGCCCCGGCCAAGTAGGGGCCCTGCCCGTCGCCCGCGTGACGCCGCGCATCCTCTTTCCCTCTCCCTTCGTCAGACGGATGCGCGCGAACCCCACCACGTTACCCCATGCGAAAAGTTCTTATTTTGTCCCTGGCCCTTCTGCGTCCCTCTTTCGCCGCCGAGGTGCCGCCGATCGATCGGACCCGCCGTCGAAATCGCCCGGCCTTAGCGAGGTTTTCGGACTTTCCGCGCACTCCGCAACGGAGGTACCCTCGCACTCCATCTCTCCCCTGCTCCCTGAGCATGTCTCTTTCGTTTCGTTCACCCCCGCACAGCACCATCATGAAAACCCGCCTCGTCTCCGCCTCGCTCGTTTCGCTCCTCTCCGTCCTCTCCGCCTCCGCCGCGCCCGCGGACGATCTCGCCGCCGCCGCCAAGAAGCTCGCCGCCGCCGCCAACTACAGTTGGACCTCGACCACTGAGATGGCCAATTCCCAGTTCCCCGCGATGCCCGTCGAGGGCGTTGCAGAGAAGGATGGCTTCACCGTCGTCACCCGTACCTTCAACGACAACAAATCTCAAACCGTCCGCAAGGGCACGCAGGTCGTCATGCAAAACCGCGACGGCGATTGGATGACCGGCGAAGAAATGCGCGCCCAGTTCGCGGGCGGAGGAGGTGGCGGCGGCGGTGGTGGCCAACGTGGCGGCGGTGGTCGCGGCGGCTTCGGTGGCGGCACGTTTGGCGGCGCCCCCAATCCCGTCGAGACCATTGCGGCTCTGGCCGCAAAAATCAAAGAGCTGAAATCCGAAAACGGCGTGCTCGTCGCGACCGCCAACGGCGAGGAGGCGGCCGCCCTTCTCGCTCCTCCCGGTGGCCGCGGTGGACAGGGCGGCGGCTTCGCCCCCAAGTATTCCTCCGTCACCGTGAAATTCTGGCTGAAGGACGGCGCCCTCGCCAAATATTCCACCCACAGCATCGGGACCATCTCAACCGTAGCCTGAGACCCGAGCAGCGCGAAGGGCTTTTCGCCCCGACCGATTGCGCATTCAGCCGTTGGTCCCATAAAGCCCGTCCCACGGCCCAGCATCTCCCCATCTCTCCCACTATTGTTTTCCCATGCCCCTTCCCCGTTCGCTCCTGCTTTCGTGTATTTCGTGTGTTTCGTGGTTCCTCCTCTCCCCTTCGGTCTCCCACGCCGCCACGCCGACCGACCGTCCCATCCTTCCACTCTGGCCCACCGGCGCTCCCGGCTCCGAAGCTCGCAAGTCCGAAGCTGAAAAAATCGTCGGCTCGAACGTCTCCAATATCCACCAGCCCACGCTCACGGTCTATCTTCCGCCGAAGGATCAGGCCACCGGCGTCGCCATCGTCGTCGCGCCGGGCGGCGGCCATGCTCGCCTCGCGATCGACCACGAGGGCTACAACGTCGGTCAGTGGTGCGCGGAGCACGGTATCGCCGCCTTCGTCCTGAAATACCGTCTCGCCAAGGACGACGCCACGCCCGCCGGTGCCGCCCAACCCTACACCATCGAGCGCGACGCGCTCGCCGACGCCCAGCGTGCTCTCCGCCTTGTCCGCAGCCACGCGGGCGAGTGGAACATCAATCCCGCCGCTGTCGGCATCATCGGCTTTTCCGCCGGCGGCGAAGTCGCCGCCCTCGCCGCCATGCGCCCCGCGGACGGCAAGGCCGATGCCGCCGATCTCATCGATCGCCAGTCCGCCCGCCCCGATTTCCAAGGCCTCATCTACCCCGGAAGATCCGGCCAGATCATCCCCGAAAAAGGGGCGCCGCCCGTCTTCCTCGCCTGTGGCTACGGCGACCGCACCGACATCTCCGAAGGCCTCGCCGAGGTCTACCTCCGCTTCAAGCGCGCTGGCGTCCCTGCCGAACTCCACATCTTCGCCGGCGCCGGCCATGGTTTCGGCCTCCGCGCGACGAACAAGTCACCCTCCGGTGCCTGGCCCGACCGCATGCGCGAATGGCTCATCGACCGCAAATTTATCCCTGCGGCAAAATAACCCTACACCACTTTCTCCGTATCACCTCGATTCGTCTCGTCGCAGCCTACGCTCTTCAACGATCTGTCTCGCATCCCCTTCCCTGGTCCGATCGCTACCATGCCCCGCCCCGACCTCTTCTTACTCTCTTCCATCGTGGGACTCCTCGTCTCCTCCGGCACCCTGCTCCATGCAGCCGAACCCGCCGCCCGTCGCTTCACTTTTGGCCACTCCGCCGTCGCGACCGACATCGTGGTCGCTGGCGATACGCTCTACACGCTGGAGCGCGGCTTTGGCTTCGAACCCGGCGCCACGATCACGGCGAACTCCGCTGGCACTGGCGTCGAAAGCCCCGCACCATTTTACTTCACCGCCGCCGTCCCCACCGAGGGCAACTATCGTGTCACCGTCACCTTTCCCCTCGGCGCCGACGCCACCGTAAAGGCCGAACTGCGCCGCCTCGTCGTCGAGCGTGTCACCGTTCCCGTCGGGCAGTCGGCCGCCACCCGTACGTTTATTGTCAATACCCGCACGCCCGCGATCGCCTCGCGCGGCGACATCAAGGCCGGCGTCGTGAAGCTCAAGGCCCCGCGCGAGACCGTTCAGGAGGCCTGGGCCTGGGACAATGCCCTCACCCTCGAATTCACCGGCGCCCATCCCGCCGTCTCCACGATCGAGATCGCCCCCGTGAACGTGCCGACGATTTTCCTCATCGGCGATTCCACGGTCTGCGACCAGTCGAAGGAGCCCTACAACAGCTGGGGCCAGATGCTGACCAACTGGTTCAAGCCCGAGGTCGCCATCGCCAACCACGGCGAGTCCGGCGAAACCTATCGCGACTCCATCGGACGCCGCCGCCTCGACAAGATGCTCAGCGTCATGCAACCCGGCGACTGGATGCTGATGCAGTTCGGCCACAACGACCAAAAACAACTCGCCTCCAACTCCGGCGGCCCCTTCACGACCTACAAGGAGGAACTCAAAAAGCACGTCGACGCCGTCCGCGCCCATGGCGGCACTCCGATCATCCTCTCGCCAATGGAGCGCCGCGGCTTCGACGAGGCCGGCAAAGTCCGCCCCTCGCTCGCCGAGTACGCCGAAGCCGCGCGCCAGTCGGCCAAGGAACTCAATGTCGCCTTCATCGATCTCAACGCCTTCTCGAAGCCGTTCTATGAGGCGCTTGAGTCGCACGGCCCCGAGTTTTCCCGCAAGGCCTTCGCCGGTCAGGACAACACCCACCACAGCAACTACGGCAGCTACGAACTCTCGAAAGCCATCGTCCAATCGATCCTCGACCAGAAGCTCCCACTCGCCAAGTTCGTGGTCGCCGACTTCAAGCCCTTCGACCCCGCCCATCCCGACGACGTAGCCGCCTTCGCGATACCCGCCAGCCCGAACTTCTCCAACCAACGCCCGCTCGGCGACGAGACCAACAAATAATTTACCCCGGCTTTCGCTTCTCCACGGTGACAAAGAAATCCCTCCCTGTTCTCCTCGCGCTCTGTTGCGCCTTTCTGTCCGCCCGCGCCGCCGAGACCGCCTACCTCTTCACCTACTTCACCAAAAACGGCGAGGACGGCCTGCATCTCGCGTGGAGCGCCGACGGCTACAAATGGGACAAGCTCAACGCCGGTCGCCCTTATCTCGCGCCCAAGGTCGGCAACTCGAAACTCATGCGCGACCCCTGTATCGCGCAGGGTCCCGACGGGACGTTCCACATGGTCTGGACCTCCGGGTGGAACGAAAACAATATCGGCTACGCCTCCACGAAGGACTTCATCACGTGGACGGAGCAACGGGAGATTCCCGTGATGGCCCACGATTCCACCGTCCTCAACTCATGGGCGCCCGAAATTGTCTACGACGAAAAGCGGGGCGAATACGTTATCTTCTGGGCCTCCACCATCCCTGGAAAATTCACGGCCACCGCCGGTTCCTCTGAGGAGAAATACAACCACCGCATGTATTTCACGACGACAAAGGACTTCAAGGCCTTCGCTCAGACGAAACTGTTCTACGACCCCGGCTTCAGTGTGATCGATTGCACCTTCCTCCGCACCGATGCGGGCCTCTACCTCGTTATCAAGGACGAGACCCGCAACCCTCCGAAGAAATATCTCCAACTCGCCGCGGCCGACTCGCTGCAGGGCCCTTTCCACCCTCCCGCCGCTCCGTTCACGCCCCCGGGTCTCTGGGTCGAAGGTCCGACCGCCCTCAAAGTCGGTGATGACTACCTCGTCTACTTCGACGCCTACACCAAGAAATTCTACTCCGCGATGCGCTCGCGCGACCTGAAGACCTGGGAAGACGTCTCCTCAAAACTGAGCTTCCCCGACGAAGGCACTCCCGTCCGCATGCGCCACGGTACCGCTCTCGCGGTGCCCGCGCCGGTCGTCGAGAAGTTGCGCCACGCCACACCGTAGGCGTAACCGGGCGTTGCATCGCCTGAGAATCCTGCAACATCGCGCCCGCGGACGCGTCCGTCCCCACACGCCCGTTTCCCCGCGCCCGTCATCCCATGCCCCCATCTTCCGCCGGCCCCAATCGGATCCTTCCCTTCCTGCTGCTTCTCTTCGTCGGCAGCGGGTGCGCCGCGCTGATCTACGAGATCGTCTGGTTTCAACTCCTGCAGTTCGTCGTCGGCTCCTCTGCCGTGTCGCTCGCCGTGCTCCTCGGCACCTTCATGGGTGGCATGTGCCTCGGCAGTCTCGCCCTGCCGCGTTTCGTGTCGTCCGCCCTTCACCCTCTGCGGGTCTACGCCGCCCTGGAAGTCGGCGTCGCCCTCTGCGGTGTCGCCGTGCTGTACGCCATGCCGCTCGTCTCACACCTCTACCTCGGCGTCGCCGGACACGGTTATACGGACATTGTCCTGCGGGGCATCGTATGTGCCATCTGCCTCCTGCCCCCGACCGTGCTCATGGGCGCGACCCTCCCGGCCATCGCCCGGTGGATCGAGGCCAGCCCGCGCGGCGTGTCGTGGCTCGGCTTCTTCTACGGAGGGAACACCGCCGGGGCCGTCGCCGGCAGCCTCATCGCCGGTTTCTACCTCCTCCGGGTGCACGACATGGAGACCGCCACTTGGTGCGCCGTCGCGCTCAACCTGATCGTGGCCGGCCTCGCGCTGGCGATCGCCAGCAGGTCACCGCACACCGTTCACGAGCATCGACCCGACGCCACCTCCTCCGCATCGTCCATCCCGACCGAAGTGGCCAGCGATCTCCCCGTGTATCTGACACTCGGCGTCTCCGGTCTCTGCGCCCTTGGCGCCGAGGTGATCTGGACGCGCCTCCTCTCCTTGATGCTGGGCGCGACGGTGTACACGTTCTCGCTCATTCTCGCCGTTTTCCTCACCGGCCTCGGCCTGGGCAGCGCCGTCGGCTCCGTGATCGCTCGCGAATCGGCCCGGCCGCGGTTTGCCCTTGGTTGCTGCCAACTGCTGCAGGTCGCCGCCATCGCGTGGGCCACCCACACGATGGCCACCTCGCTGCCCTTCTGGCCCATCAGTCCTGCGATCGCCGCCGAACACTGGGATCGCTTCCAACTCGACTTGGTGCGCTGCGCCTGGGCCATCCTCCCGTCCGCCATGCTGTGGGGTGCCAGCTTCCCGCTGGCGCTGGCCGCCATGTCCAGACCCGGTCGCGATGCCGGTCGTATTGTCGGCCGGGCCTACGCCACCAACACATTGGGCGCAATCCTCGGCGCAGTGCTCATGGGTCTCGCGCTCGTGCCCGCCTTCGGGACCCAGCACGCCGCCCAGTTGCTTGCCGCCCTCTCGCTGGTCGCCGCGGGAGCCGCCTTTGCGCCGCGCACATCGTTCGGGTGGGGTTGGTTTGCCATCGCCCTCATCGGTTCTGCCGTCCTCACCGCCGGCCTGCCACCGACCCCCTGGCAGCTCATCGCCTACGGCCGGCAGATTCACACCGGTGATGCCGCCGCCCGGGTGCTCGTCCTGAGCGAGGGCATCAACGCCTCCGTCGCCGTCACCGAATCCGCCGCCGGCGAACGCTTCTTCCACGTCAGCGGCAAGACCGAGGCGTCCAGCCTCTTCAAGGACATGCGGCTCCAGCGCATGCTCGGCCACATCCCCGCCCTCCTCCACCCCCACCCCCGCTCCGTGCTGATCGTCGGCTGCGGCGCAGGTGTGACCGCCGGCTCGTTTGTCCCGCATCCGTCCATCGAGCGCATCGTCATCTGCGAAATCGAACCGCTCATCCCGCGGACCATCGCCCCCCGCTTCGCCAAGGAAAATCACCATGTGGTCAGCGATCCACGGGTGGAGATCGTCTATGACGACGCCCGCCACTACCTCGCGACGACGAAGGAAAAATTCGACATCATCACCTCCGATCCGATCCATCCGTGGGTAAAGGGCGCGGCCGTGCTGTATTCGCAGGAGTATTTCGAAATCTGCCGCCGCCACCTCAATCCCCACGGGATTGTGACCCAGTGGGTGCCGTTCTACGAGAGCGACCGGGCCGTCGTCCAGAGCGAGATCGCGACCTTTTTCTCCGTGTTTCCCCACGGCACCATCTGGGGCAACGACGACGATGGCTACGGCTACGACACCGTAATCCTCGGCACGCTCGATCCGCTCACCGTCGACCTCGACACCCTGCAGGAGCGATTCGACCGAGCGGATCACGCCACGGTCCGCAGTGCGCTCGCCGATCTCAGCCTCGGCTCCGCGCTCAGCCTGATGTCCACCTACGCCGGTCAGGCGGGCGACCTGAAGAACTGGCTGGCGGAGGCCGAGATCAACCGCGACCGCAGCCTTCGCCTGCAATATCTCGCCGGCCTTCAGCTCAATTCCCAGGGCGGCGCCAGCTCCTACGCGGAAATGCTCAACCATGTACCGTTCCCGGAGGGAATATTTACCGGCTCAGAGGTACGCCGCGAAGCGCTGCGCCGCGCCCTCTTCCCGTCCAAATCGCCCCTGCCCACGACGGACGCGTCCAAGCCCAAGTGATCCGAGGTCGTCACTGGCCCCGCCAAGTGACCGGGCGCCGGGAGAATGCGAGTGGCCCCGGCTCTCAGACCCCCTTCAGCACGCCGCTGGAGTCGCCGATGCGCTCCACGCCCTTGACGCCCATGCGGTCGGTCATGCTGAGGAAGAGGTCGCTCATCGGCCGACCGCCGGCCTTGACGTAGCGACCGGAGTTCAGCGTGCCGCCACCGGTGCCCGCGAGCAGGATTGGAAGGTTGTCGTGCGTGTGGCGGTTCCCGTCGGAGTTGCCGCAACCGTAGACGATCATCGAGTTGTGCAGCACCGAGCGGCCATCGATGTCTTTCTTCTCGTCGAGCCGCTTCAGGACGCGCGCGAAATGGTCCATGTAGTACCGGTCGATCCGGGCGATCTTGCCGACCAGGTCGGGATCGTTGCGGTGGTGTGAACAATAGTGATGCCCTTCCGGAATGCCGATCTGGGGATAGGCCTTGTTCGAACCGTCTCCCGCGAGCAGGAGCGTGGCCACCCGCGTGGAATCCGTCTCAAACGCCATCGCGAGCAGGTCGTACATGATGTCCATGTGCTCGCCGTAGTCCGTCGGAATCCCCGTCGGCGCCTCCGCCTGCGGATCGGGCAGGTCGCCGAAACTCTCCGCCCGTTGGATGCGCTGCTCGATCTCGCGCACACCCGTCAGATATTCGTCGAGCTTGGCGCGGTCATGTGCGCCGAGGTTGCTCTGCAGCGAGCGCGCGTCGCTCATTACGAAATCGAGGAGCGACTTTTGCGTGGACTGCCGCAGCTTGAAATTCGCCTGCCGCTCCGCGCCTTTGCCGCTGCCAAAGAGCCGCTCGAACACCAGGCGGGGATTCGGTTCCGGTGCCATCGGCACCGAGGCCGAGTGCCACGAGATATTGTACTGGTAGGCACACGAGTAACCGGAGTCGCAGCGCCCCGACTTGCGCACCGCATCGCACGACAGTTCCAGGGACGAAAAACGCGTCAGGTGACCCATCTTCTGTGCGACGACCTGGTCGACCGACACGCCGACTTGGATGTCCGCGCTGTCCGTTTTCCGCGCCCGCGCACCGGTGAGAAAGGTCGCATTCGCCCGCGCGTGGTCGCCCGCACCGTCGTTACCCGCCTTGGCGTTCTGATGGTCGAGACCACCGAGCACCTGCAGCGACGACTTCAGCGGTGCAACCGGCTCCATCGTCTTGCCGAGTTGAAACGCGCTGCCCTCGCCCGCCGGCCACCAGTTGTCCTGGTGCGCCCCATTGGGAAAATACACGAAGGCCATGCGCAGGGGCGCACCCGACGCCGTCGTCGCCATCGGCCCGCCCGCGGCGGCCGTGGCCGAGGCGGCGCGGAGCGTCCCGGGGATCGCCGACTCAAACAGCGGGAGAGCGAGCGTCACTCCCACGCCGCGCAAAAACTGCCGCCGGCTCAGGGCGAGGTGACGTTGCAGGGCGGCATCGGCGCGGGAGACGGTCGGCAGCTTTTTCATGGGGAGACCTTGGTCGAAACTTGGGTAACGGTGGGCGACTCTGACACGATGGAGGTAACCGAAGGGTTCACGCGGCGCAACTTCTGAAACGGCGTCGAGTCGATCACGCCAAACAGGAGGGCCGACATTTTGCCGCCCTCGCGCTCCAGCCGGTCCACGATCTGGTCCACCGACTCGGTGTCACGGTGGTCGAGCCCGCGGCCGAGCCCGTAGGTCAGGAGTTTCTCCGTGATGCAGCGGTAGTAGTCGAGGTGCCGCTCGTGCGTCAGGATGTGCTTGAGTTCGCTCACGCTCGCAAACTTCTCGCCCGTCACCAACTGCCCCGCGACCTCGATGGTCTGCTGCGACTCCTTGTCGCGCCAGATGCCCATGGCGTTGAAATTTTCAAAGGCGAGCCCCAGCGGGTCCATCCGCTCGTGACAGGAGCTGCAAAGCTTGTTCGCCCGGTGCACGGCGAGCATCTCGCTCAGCTTCGGTTCCCGGCCCTTGAAGGCCTTCGCGGCATCCTCCAGCGCCGGGACATCCGGCGGCGGCGGTGGCGGCGGTGTGCCCAGGATGTTGTCCAGGACAAAGAGCCCGCGCTTCACCGGCGACGTCCGGGTGGGGTTCGAGGTTACCGCGAGCACCGATCCCTGCGTGAGTACGCCGCCCCGCGGACTCCCGGGCGGCAGTTGCACGAGCCGCATCTGGTCGCCCGTGACATCCGGGATCCCGTAGTGAGTCGCGAGTTGCTGGTTGAGGAAGGTGTAGTTGCTTTCCAGCAATTCGAGCACGCTGCGGTCTTCCTTCAGGATATGGTCGAAACACATTTCCGTCTCGCTGCGCATCGCGCGGCGCATCGGCCCGTCGAACTCGATCCGACCGTCGCGGTTGCGCCGGGCGCTGGGTCCGAGCACCGCGCGCGCGTTGATCGGCACCGACTCGATGTCGCGGACCTGCAGCCACTGTCCGATGAAGTTCTTGACGAGGGACTGGGCCTTCGGGTCGGCGAGCATGCGCGCCACCTGGGGACGCAATTCACGCCGCAGCTCCCCGCGCGACGCGAGCCTGATCAATTCGTCGTCCGGCATCGTGGACCACAGGAAATAGGACAGCCGCGAGGCGAGCGTGTAGTCATCCACGTCCGCCACGGGCGCGCTCCCCGCAAGCGGGGCCTCAATGCGAAACAAGAAACGGGGCGAAGCGAGCACACCCATCATGGCGCGCCCGATGCCCTCCTCGAAGGTCCGGCCGGGCTGGGTGTAGGTGCCTCGGGCGATTTCGACGAGCTTGGCCACATGCGCGGCATCGACGGGACGACGATAGGCCCGGGCAGCGAACGCCCCCAACAACTTCGCCGCATAGCGGGCGCGGCCCGCGGCATCCGCGGGTGCGGGACCGTCAGGGAAGAAGCGCGCATAGTTCGCCGGCGCGGTCCAGTGCTTGGGATCGAGCGGCCCCTTCACTTGCACCGAGACGATGCGCACATCGACCCGCGTCGCCGTGCCATTTGGCCCGGTGACTTCGGCGGCCTTTTCGGTCGAACCCTCTTTGGCGCCGTCCGGGACAATCTCAAATGCCACGGTGTGCGACCCGGCCGACCACGTCATGTCCTTTACGTGGGACAGAGTCTTCTTTTCGGACCAGGCGATCGCCTCGCGAAACCACTCCACGCCATCGACCCGGCAGATCACCGTACCCCGGCCCGGATCGAAATCGAACGAGCCACGCACCTCAAGTTCCGCTGTGATTTTATAGGTCTCGGCCTGGTCGACATGAAAGGCCCGGGACACCTTGGCCGGCCGCGTGATCAGCAGGGGAGCACCGCTGCCACCTCCACCTTTACCTGCGCCACCTCCGCCTGCACCGCCAGCGCCGCGAAACTCGCGCCCCGTGGCCGTGGTCTCCGTCATGATTTTAGCCACCTTGGGCACGGCGCGGTCGACGATGAACTCCGCCGCCTGAAGATATTTCTCCAGCAACAGGGGCGAGACCGTGAGCACATCGCCGATATTGTCGAAACCGTTGCCGGTGTCGTCCGGCGGAAACTCCGAGTCGCTGTTGAACTCGACCCCCATGAGGTCGTTGATCGTATTCCGGTATTCGGTGCGGTTGAGCCGTCGGACCGTGACCCGGCCCGGGTCCGGCGCGGAGGGATTGAGGCCGAATGCCTCGTACTTGATCCAGTGCGTGAGTTGGGCGACTTCCGCCGCCGAAGGCCTTTCCGCCCCGTCCTCCAACGGTGGCATGATGCCGGCACGGACATTCTTCAGCGCGGCAAACCACAAATCGTGTCGCCCCACCAGTTCCGCATCCGACGAAAAGGTGTCGAACGAGACCTTTCCCTTGCTCACCCCGTCGGCATGGCAGTCGTAGCAGTATTTCTTGAGCAACGGTTCGATGTTCTTCCGGAAATTCACCACCGTGGCCCCCGGCTCTGCGGCCCACGCGACCGCCCCGGCCGCCATCCCGACCAAGATGGTACGAACGGCCGAGAGACGCGCGGGAGCACGGGGGGACAACACAAGGGGCGGCATTGGAGGGGACAGACGCTCGAGGCCGGAGCGGGGTTGCGCGAGCCGAACGACAATTTCCCGAACGCTGTTCAGTTTGCCCAGGGAAATCAACCTCCGGCCCAGTGCAGTTCAGCGAAATGCAGCGATTGCATCAGACCTAGATTCGTGCGATGTCCCCCAGCCGCCCGAATTCCTCCTCGCGATGCATCCGCTACGATCCAACCGCTCCATGCCCGAGGCCGTCGTGATCCCGGTGCTCGCCTATGCCGATGTCGGCGAAGCCGTCAGCTGGCTCGAGGAGAAATTCGGCTTCGCGGAACGCCTGCGCATCGGCGACCACCGGGCGCAGTTGGTCATCGGCTCCGGCGCGGTGGTCGTGACGCAGCGCAACGCTCCTGTCTCCAACGGCCCCGTTCCCGGCCACTCGATCATGGTTCGGGTGCCGGATGTCGACCGGCACCACGCCCGCGCGGCGCAGGGCGGCGCCCGCATTCTGCAGCCCCTCACGGATTTTCCCTACGGCGAGCGGCAGTACACCGCCGAAGACCTCGGCGGCCACGTCTGGACGTTTTCGCAGACCATAGCCGACGCCGACCCCGTCAGGTGGGGTGGCGTGCTCCGCCCGCACGACCCCTCGCCCGCGTGACTATCCCAGCACCGCAAAGAAAGTAATGAGATTGGCCACGTGCTCGTCGATCGGCACGCCGAGGTGCTCACAACCGAGCGCGACCGTGCTCCGGTCGATCTTCGCCGCAAACCCCGGGTCCTTGAGCTTCTTCTTGATCGAGCTGGCCTTCATCTCGCCGTAGCGGACGGGGTTCATCTTCCGATAGGCGTAGAAAATTCCGCTGATCTCGTCGCAGGCCACCAGGGCGGCGGCGAGTTTCGTTTTCGGCAGCGTCGCGTAGCCGTGATACCCGTAGGCGTGGGCTTCGACCGCATGGATCAGATCTGCGGGATAGCCCCACTCTGCGAACCACTTCAACGACTCCGCCGGATGCGTGTCGGGGTGCTCCTCGAAATCGACGTCGTGCAAATACCCCGTGAGATACCAGAGGTGCGGATCGCCGCCGAAACGCGGCGCATAACCCTCCATCGCGGTCGCCACCATCAGCGCATGGTGCCGCTGGTAGGCGTCCCTCACATGGGTTTCCAACAGGGTCTGCGCTTCAGCTTTGGTCGGCAAACTCATCGCGATAGTCTGGTCGTTCCGTCGCCTAACTCAAATCCCGGATGCTGCCGAACTGCGGATCGAACAACCGCTGGTAGGTCCGCACAATCATCCCATCCGTGAGACCGGCGAGCCAATCGCAGATCTGGCGGGCCTTGCCGGCCTGCGTGGTCTCGGCATCGAGCAGCCGGCCTACGCGAGGCGGAAGGATGTTGATGACGCGATCGCCCTTCTCGACGTAGTTGCGCCAGCAGGATTCCCAGAGCTGGAACAGCACCCGCCGCGCCTTGTGCTCCATCTGCTGGAGCTGCGGGCTCTCAAAGATGATGTCGTTGGCCATCTTCTTGTA
>JAPLTR010000828.1 GCA_026398065.1 Verrucomicrobiota bacterium
CTCGATCATATTCCCCGAATATCGGACCAGCGACCAGCTCTTCCCGAAGGGGCCCCACTTCTCCAGCTTCACGTTCTGGAGACCCCACTCCTGAAGCTGCTTGACAGCCCATTCCCCCGAGGCCTGAAACGCCGGCGATCCCGTCACGCGCGCACCGGCGGGATTCATCCGGCCCCGGGGGCGGCGGTGGATTGCATCTTGCATGTTTGCGGGAATAAGCGTTCAAACAACCTGTGTTGTAGGAGGATCAGTGAAAACATCGCGCCAGGACGCCGTCGTCCCGACCTGAGATCCCCTTTAGTTCACGACGGTAACCAACCTAGATCAATAAATCCCATGGCCAAATCACAAAATTCCAAGAAGCAGACGAAAAAAGCTCCGGCCAAGACGCCGGCTCAGAAAAAAGTCGCCAAGAAGGCCAAGAAGGCCGCCAAGTAATTGGCTGACGCCACGGCCGGTTCGTCCCGGCCGTTCGGTCCGACGGCATGGCTTTTCGCCGTGCCGTTTTTTTGTGCGCGGATGGGGCGGGGTGGGGCGCGAGAAAATGTCGGGGCGTAAAGCCTCTCCCACCGTTCGGAGTTGATGAGAGATCGGTCCGCCGGACGCGGCACAGCGGTGCGCGGGCAAAGGCGTCCGCAAGGCGGACGCCCTACGGCGTGATCAACGGCGACCGGTTGCCCTCCAACTCAGGAACTGCTCGTGCGGGTCGAGACCTCGATCACGTCGTGTGGGGCGGCTTCCTTCTGACCGGCGGGGCTGACGCGGATGAAGCGGGCCCTGGCGCGGAGTTCGGAGAGCGTCGCGGCGCCGAGGTAGCCCATGCCGCTCTGCACGCCGCCGATGAGGTTGCCGAGGACGTCGTCGACGGAGCCGCTGACCTCCTTGAGGGCCTCGATGCCCTCGGCGGCGACCTTGCGGGTCTGGTCGTTTTTGTCGTGGCCGTAGCGCGCGGCGCTGCCGGCCTTCATCGCGGAGAGGCTGCCCATGCCGCGGTATTGCTTATAGACCTTGCCGCTGATCTCCATGATCTCGCCGGGCGCTTCGCGGCAGCCGGCGAGCAGGCCGCCGAGGATGACGGCGTCGGAGAGGGTGAGGGCCTTGACGATGTCACCGCTCTTGGTGATGCCGCCGTCGGCGATGAGCTTCACGCCGTTCGCCTTCGCCGCCTGGCTGGAGACGTGGAGGGCGGTGAGCTGGGGGATGCCGACGCCGGCGACGATGCGCGTGGTGCAGATCGAGCCGGGGCCCTGGCCGATCTTGATGGCGTTGGCGCCGCAGTCGGCGAGGAACGCGACGCCGCTGGCGCTCGTGACGTTGCCGGCGATGAGGGTGAGCTCGGGGAACGCGCCGCGGACGAGCTTCACGACCTCGCCGACGCCTGCGGTGTGTCCGTGTGCCGTGGAGACGGCGACGGCATCGACATGCTCGGCGACGAGGTGGCCCACGTGCTCGAGGATCTTGTCGCGGTCGAGCGAGCCGTCGGGCTTGCGCACCGGAGATAGGGCGGCGCCGACGACGAGCCGGAAGTGGGAGTCGCGCGAGGGCTTGCGGCGGGACTTGGCCTCGGCGGTGATCTTCTCGACGTCGGAGCTCGTGACGAGGCCGCGGAGTTGGTCGCTGCCATCGACGACGAGCATCTTGTTGATGCCGACGTGGCGGGAGAAGAACGCGTCGGAGGCCTTGATGGGGTCCTTGGCGACGGCGCTCTGCTTTTCGACGATGAGCTGCGCGCGCGGCGTCATGACGTCGGCGACCTTCTTCGCCTTGTAGCGGTCCTTGACGACGTTGCCGGAGAGGAGGCCGACGAGCACCCCGGCGGCATCGACGACGGGGAAGGTGGAGAACGAAAAGCGTTTCGCCTCGATCAGGGCGAGGACGTCGCCGATGAGCTGGTCGGGCGCGGCGGTGATGGGGTCCTGGATGAGACCGTGGATGTGGCGCTTCACGCGGGCGACTTCCTTCACCTGGTCGCGGGCCGGCATGTTGTAGTGGATGAGGCCGAGGCCGCCGTTGAGGGCCATGGCGATGGCCATGCGCGACTCGGTGACGGTGTCCATGTCGGACGAGATCACCGGGATCTGGAGGCGGAGGGCCTCGCTGAGCGACGTGGAGGTGTCCGCGTCCTTCGGCAGGATGTCCGAGTAAAGTGTCGCGAGGGACACGTCGTCGAACGTGAGCGCCGTGGGGAGATTGGCGCGGAAGAAGGCGTCGGCCGGCAGGTAGAACTCGGCGTCGGCGGACGCGGCTTGGGCGGAGGAGGACTTGGCAACCTTGGTCATGGTTGCCATGAACGGAGTATGCCCCTCCCGGCGGAGCGCAAACAGAAAGTCGGGTTTGCGCGTGACGGATTGCCGGTGTGATATGGTGGCGTGAGCCATCTTTTTCAGTTTCGCCGCTATCGACTGCCGTTGCGCGCGCCCGTGCGCACGGCGCACGGCCTCTGGGCGGAGCGCGAGGGTGTGCTCGTGCGGATGACCGACGAGGCCGGCCGCAGCGGGATCGGCGAGGCGGCGGTGATCCCGTGGTTCGGGACGGAGACCATCGAGGAGGCCGAGGCGGCGTGCCGGGAACTCGGGGGCAAGGTCGATGCGGCGCGGCTCGCGGCGGTGCCGGAGCAGCTGGCCTGCCTGCGGAACGCGCTGGCGGCGGCGAAGGGGGAATTGGAGCGAGGTGGGGAGCAGGTAGGGAGCGCGGTGATGCCAAAGGCATTTTTGCCGGTGGCCGCGCTGCTGCCGGCGGGGCGGGCGGCATTGGAGGCCGTGCGGGCGAAGGACGAGATGGGGTTCCGCGTTTTTAAGTGGAAGGTGGGTGTCGGCGAGGTTGCGGAGGAATTGCCGCTGATGGACGATTTGTGCGCGGTGCTGCCGTCAGGGTCGAAACTGCGCCTCGATGCGAACGGCGCATGGGACCGGCGGAAGGCGGAGCGCTGGCTGGAGCGGTGCGCGGACCGGCCGGTGGAGTTCGTCGAGCAGCCGGTGGCGGTGGACGCGCGCGGGGCGGAGGACCTGTTGCGCGGGCTGGCGGAGGATTTTCCCACGCCGATCGCGTTGGATGAATCCATTGCGGGCGACGGCGACATCGAACGCTGGGTGGGCGCGGGGTGGCCGGGGGTGTGTGTCGTGAAACCGTCGCTGCTCGGCGATGTCCCGCGGGCGCTGGAGCGGTTGGAAAAGGCGAAGGCGGCGGTCGTGTTTTCCTCGGCGCTGGAGACGGCGGTGGGGGCGAAGGCGGCACTGCGGGTGGCGTTTGAGTGGAAGGGCGAGGCGCGGGCGCTGGGCTTCGGCGTGTGGCCGCTGTTTGCGGACGCGCGGTTCGACGGGCCGTTTGCGGCGCCGTTTGTGCGGTGGGAGGATGTGGAACGGCTCGACCCGGAGGCCGCATGGAACGCACTGAACTAGAAAAGCTGATACGTGCCACGGGCGGCGCGGAGGAGCGCGGCGAGATGTTTTTCCTGTGCGACCCGGCTTGGCGCGAGCGCGAGATGGCGCGGATCGAAGCGCCGACGGGGCCGGTGGCCGACGGGTGGCTGGCGGTGCCGACGGGCGGGACGAGCGGCGGGGTGCGGTTTGCGCGGCACGACGAGCGGACGCTCACGGCGGCGGTGGAGGGATTTTGCGGGCACTTCGACCTCGGTCGCGTGAACGCGGTCGGCGTGCTGCCGGCCTATCATGTGAGCGGGCTCATGGCTCGCGTGCGGTGCGCGGAGACCGGCGGCGAGCACGTCGCATGGGACTGGAAGCGGCTGGAGGCGGGGGAGCGTCCGGCGTTGAAGGCTGGCGGCGAGTGGGTGATTTCGCTCGTGCCGACGCAATTGCAGCGGCTGCTCACGACGGAGGCGGCGGTGGCGTGGCTGCGCGGGTTTCACATGAT
>JAPLTR010000870.1 GCA_026398065.1 Verrucomicrobiota bacterium
ACCATGTACCGGAAGCGCAGCGCGTCCGCCGCCGCCATCACGTCGTCCGGCGGCGGCGGGTCCATGATCCGCACCAGCTCCGGCAGCGGGATCGAGCTGATGAACGCGGTCCCCGGGATCTCCTGCTCGCCGTCCGGGCCACGCGTCTTCACGGCGGTCACGCGGAACCCGTCGCGCCGGACCGCGACGACCTTCTGGTCCTTCAGGACCTCGCCGCCCCAGGACGCGATCCGCTCGCCCATCCGTTCGTACATCATGCCCGGGCCCAGCCGCGGGTAGTGGAACCGCTCGATCAGGCTCGCGATGACCTCGCGGCTCGGGAACAGCGCGTTCCACGCCGCCTTGCCCAGCGACAGGTTCTTGATGCGCTGCGCCGCCCAGGCGGCCGCGATCTCGCTGCACGGGATGCCCCAGACCTTCTCCGTGTACGTCTTGAAGAAGATTTCGAACAGGCGCTTCCCGAAGCGCGAGGTCACCCACTGCTCGAACGTCACCGCGTCGCGGGCGCCCCCCGCCAGGCGCGCGGCGCCGTAGCTCATCACGCACCGCGCCGCCTCGAGCGGCCCGAGGTTCTGCAGGGCGTTGCTCGCCTTCAACGGGTAGTCGAAGAACTTGCCGCGATAGTAGATGCGCGACATCCGCGGCCGCACCAGGAGGTCGGGTCCGAGCACCTCCTCCCACAGCCGCTGGACCTCGTCGAACTTCGTGAAGAACCGGTGGCCGCCGAGGTCGAATCGATACCCCTTGTACTGCTCCGTGCGGCTGATGCCGCCCAGCTTCGAGGTCGCCTCGATCACGACGGCGGGCCGTCGCGCCTTCGACAGGACGTAGCCCGCCGACAGCCCCGCGGGGCCGCCCCCCAACATCACCAGACGGTCGCCCATGTTCCGCTCCACTCGCCCCGCTTCCCTTACCACACCGGCCTCGCGGCCGCAAAGGGCGCCGGCCGGAATTCCGCCATGGGCCTGCTTCGGAACAAACGTTCCACTTCGAGCGGCGATCCATCCCGCCGGGCTGCGTTGCTCGTCGGTTACAGACGAGCAAGTCCGTGCCCTCCTCGTGCCTTGCCAGGCGGGCGCCTCCCCCGCTCTTGTTTGGAACCTCTGTTCCGCCGCAAGCCCTTTGTCGCCGCCTGTTTGCGATTTTCTCAATCGGCGTATAATCGCGCCAGTTTTCGGGGACCCCGCCGGGGTCAAGCGAGAGGTCGACATGAGCAAGAAGACCTACGTGTTCTTCGGGATCGCGGCCCTGGGCGCCATTCTGGGCCTGATCTACAGCGGGACGTCGACGGCGGACTTCGTCGCCCACCTCGACCGTCAGCTGCACCCGGTCAACTGCACCTTCTTCCCCGGACTGACCGAGGTGTCGCAGCTCGACCCGACGCAGGAAGGCTGCAAGGTGGCGATGCTGTCGCCGTACTCGTCGTTCTGGCGGGACAAGTACTGGGGCGGCGTGCCGGTGTCGCTGTTCGCGATGGGCCTGTTCGGCTTCGCGCTGATGCTGTCCCTGTGGGCCATGGTCGGGCGCCGCGGGCACGAGCTGGCGCCGGGGCTGCTGGCGCTGCTGGCGGGCCTCGCGGCGGCCGGTGCTTCCATCTACTTCTTCATCGTCTCGATGACGAAGCTGCACACCATCTGCACCACGTGCGCCGGTACCTACATCAGCTCGGCGCTGTTGCTGGTCGGCGGCGTGCTGGCGTTCCTGGGCGGTCGGTCGGACCGGCACCGGGGCGAGGAAGCGCAGTCCGGCGGCGGCGTCCT
>JAPLTR010000973.1 GCA_026398065.1 Verrucomicrobiota bacterium
CCGAAATCCAGATGAAGGCGCTGCCCTGCATGAGCGGACTGTCGGCGAGCTGGGCGAGCTGGGCTTGGCTCATGCCGATCTGTCGATAGTAGTTCATGAGATCGACGCGGATCGAGGTGAGGATTGACGAGGCACCCGAGAGGACGACCAGGACCAAATAAATCTGCCACGCGCGACGCCGAAGGTGGTAAAATCCCCAAGCCGCATAAAGGGACACGGCGGCAAATCCCAACCAGATGAGGCGGGCCGTCCAGCCAGTGACGATGAATCCCGCCAGCGGGAACGTGCCACCGAATCGCGGCATCGCGAGAAGGCAAACTGCGCCGAACACCTGCATGAGGCACATGGCGAGCACAGGGAGCGGACAGCGATCAGTCCAGCTTGGCGCAGGATTGCGGGTCTCGCACGTCAGCCTCACGTCCTCCCGGCGATAAAATACCACCAAGGTGCCGGGAATGACCACGTAGATCACGGTCACGGTGAGGGCCGCGAAAATCTTGGCGAACACGATAGTCTCCGGCGGCAACTGCCGCCCCTGCTGCTGCAGGATCTGGTCCATCGAACCGAGGGTCAGGATTACGCTGACAAACGAGAAAAGTCCCACCACCAGCCCAATCCAGCCCAGGCACAATAGCAGCGCGCGGGCCCACCGTTTCGCGCCGATGGAGCCGGTTCCGAGCCAGATGAGCCCGATGGCCAGGGTGAAAAAAATACCGAGCGTGGGCAGGGCCAGCGCGTAGCTGAGTTCGTTGCCGGCCTGTTTTGCCGCCATCATCTGGCCGAGCACGGTGAGGGGGATCATCAGGGCGCAGCAGGCGCCCCCGATGATTTCGAACACGCCCATGACCAGAAGTCCGGTCCGGCGATCCTTGTGCGGGGGAGGGAGAGCGGCCGCGGCCACTGGTGTATCCATAATTTGTTACCTGTTGGGCCCGGGCCGGTGCAACGATTTCAGTCGATGGGAGCGACCTACAACAGCGCCCCCTGCCCGCCGCCAAGGGCGGCCTTGAGGCCCACGGCGGCGTAACCTTTGGGGGTGAGAACGCGGCCCTGGGGGGTGCGCTGGAGATAGCCTTCCTGGATGAGGAAGGGCTCGTGGACTTCCTCGAGCGTCTCGGCCTCCTCGCCGACGGCGACGGCGATGGTGGTCATGCCGACGGGGCGGCCGGCGTAGTTTTCGGCCATCACGCGGAGCATGCGCTTGTCCATCTCGTCGAGGCCGGCGGCGTCGATCTCAAGCAGCTCAAGGGCGGCGGCGGCGACGCGCTGCGTGATTTTTCCGTTGGCGCGCTGCTGGGCGTAGTCGCGGCAGAAGTTGATGAGGTTGTTGGCGACGCGCGGGGTGCCGCGGGCGCGCGTGGCGATCTCGGCGGCGCCGCCCTGGTCGAGCTCGACTTTGAGCAGGCTGCAACTGCGCTGGACGATGTTTTCGAGCGTGGCGTGATCGTAGTAGTCGAGACGCGTCTGGAGGGTGAACCGCGAGCGGAGCGGGGCGGTGAGGAGGCCGCTGCGCGTGGTCGCACCGACGAGGGTGAAGCGCGGGATGGAGAGGCGCACGCTGCGGGCGTTGGGGCCCTGGTCGATCATGATGTCGAGGCGGAAGTCCTCCATCGCGCTGTAGAGATACTCCTCGACCGTCTTCGGGATGCGGTGGATCTCGTCGATGAAGAGGATGTCGCCCTCCTCGAGGTTGGTGAGCAGGCCCGCGAGGTCGCCGGCCTTTTCGATCACGGGACCGGAGGTGACGCGGACGGCCTTGCCCAGCTCGTTGCCGAGGATGAAGGCGAGGGTGGTCTTGCCGAGGCCGGGCGGGCCGGAGAGGAGGATGTGGTTGAGCGCCTCGCCGCGCTTCTTCGCGGCGCCGACCATGACCTGGAGGCGCTCGACGGTCTTCGCCTGGCCGGTGAAATCGGAAAACGACAGCGGACGCAGCGCAGCCTCCGCCGAGTTAACCGGCGTCGCGAGCGTGGTGGCGAGGTAACCGAGACGACGGGCTCGATTCGGAAATGTAGTCCGCGATGCTCCGCAAATCGGCCAGGGCCCGGGGCGACCAGATTACTTTTGAAACCACGACTGGACCCGCCGTTTGACCTCGTCGTGCGGGATGCCCTCGCCGCGGTCGATCTGGGCCTCGGCTTCGTCAATCGCGGCGAGGAGCCGCTGACGGTCGCTCCCTTGCAGCTCAGGCAAATCCGCCGTGTCCGCCTGATTCCCGACGTTCGTATCCACGCGGGATTTCTCGAGGCTCAGGACCATCCTCAGGTGATCGGAAACAAACTCCCAATTCGCGTCCTCGGGCATGCGTTGCACCTCGGCGACGATTTCGGCCAGAGCCTGCTCTTTGCGGGACATGGGAGAACCTTATCCCTCGCGGCGGGCCACGCAAGCGCTCACTTCCACTCCAGCTCCGCGCCGAGGCTGCGGAGGTTTTCGACGAAGCGCGGGTGGGCGCGCTTGATGATCTCGGCGTGGCGCACCACCGAGCGGCCGGGGATCGCGGCGGCCACCATCGTGAGCGCCACGGCGGCGCGGATGATGTAGGGCGAATCGACGACGGCGGGGCGCAGCGGACGGTTGCCGAAGACGACGATGCGGTGCGGGTCGCTGACCATCGCGTGCGCGCCGAACTTCGCGAGCTCGGGGATCCACGAAAACCCGTTTTCGTAGACCTTGTTCCAGAAATGAATCGTGCCCTCGGCGCGCGTGCTGAGCGCGATCATGAGCGGCAGGAGGTCGACGGAGAAGTACGGCCAGGGCGCGGCCTCGATCTTGGGGAGGAGGTTGCTGGTGAACGGCGACTCGATCACGAGCTTCTGGTGCTTGCGCACGATGGCGACGTCGCCCTCGTGCTCGACGGTCACGCCGAGCTTGGCGAAGGCGCGCGTGATGAGGTCGAAGTGGTGTGGGAGCGAATTGGTCACGCGCACCTCGCCGCCGGTGATCGCGCCGAGCGCGAGGAAGGTGACGATCTCGTGGTAGTCGGTGCTGATCGTGATGGTGGCGCCGTGCAGCTTCTTCACGCCGGTGACCTCGAGGCGCGAAGTGCCGAGGCCCTTGATCTTAGCGCCCATCTTGACGAGCGCCGCGCAGAGGTCCTGGACGTGCGGCTCGCTGGCGGCGTTGATGAGGGTGGAGGTGCCGCTGGCGAGGGCGGCGGCCATCGCGAAGTTTTCCGTGACCGTCACCGACATGTAGTCGAGCCAGTGGCGCGCGCCGCGAAAGCCGCCGGGCGCCGCGATCACGAGGGGATCGCCGTCGTGGACCGAGGCGCCGAGGGCGCGGAGGATCTCGAGGTGCGGGTCGATCTCCCGGACGCCGAGGGAGCAGCCCTTGGTGTTGGCGTGGATGGTGATCTTGCGCAGCCGGTGGAGCAGGGCGGGGTAGAGCAGCACCGTGGAGCGCATGTCCTGTGCGGAACGTCGAGTGGTCGACGCGCATGACGCCCTTCTCGCGGTTCCACTCGATCTGCGAGCCCTGCGCGCGGAAGAACGTCACGAGCTTGTCGAGGTCGGTGATGTCGGGGACGTTCTTCAGCGTCACGGGCTCGTCGGTGAGCAGCGTGGCGCAGAAGATCGGGAGCACCGAGTTTTTGTTGCCGGAGGGCGTGATGGTGCCGGAGAGGGGCTTGCCGCCGTTGACGATGAGATCGGCCACAGGAGTGGGAGAAGTTTGAGAGTTGAGCGCGAAGCGCGGAAAACGAAAAAGGCGCCCGCGGTGAGCGGACGCCTTTGAAATGCGCGCGGGGGTGCGCGGTGGGCAAGGTTTAACGCGAATCAGATCGCGCCGCCGCCCTGCTGGCCCTCGGGGCGCGGGCCGCGTTCGCCGCGGTCGCCACCTTCGCCGCGGAAGCGGCCGCGACCGCCACGACGACGACGGCGCCCGCCGCCACCGCCGTGCTGGCCTTCGCCGCCCTCGGGCTCGTCGCGCGGATCGCGCGGCTGGTAGGGCTGACCGCCGCCACCGCCGCGGTTCTCACCGCGATAGCCGCCGCGATCGCGGCCCCGGCCGCCACCACCACCACGACCGCCGTGGTCGCGACGGTCGCCGCCTTGGCCGCCGTCGCGCCGCGAGTCGCGGTCGCCGGAGGGTGCAGGAGAGGAGGTTTCGGCCGGCTTGCCGCCGAAGAGGCCCTTGAGCCAGCCGAAGAAGCCGCCGGATTTCTTTTCCGGCGCCGGTTGTTCGGCAGGAGCGGAACGCTCACCGCGGTCGGAACGCTCGGAGCGCTCGCCCCCGCGGCCCTGATAGGGTTGATTGGTGCGCGGCTCGAACTTGCGGTCTTCGCGGCGCGGCTCGCGGGGAGCGCGCGGGTCGAAGGGCTTCGGCTCGCGGGCATCGGCCGGGCGGGCATCCGCGGGACGGGCGTCAGCGGGACGCGCTTCGGCCGGGCGGTTTTGCTCGTCGCGGCGGTTGCGCTCGGTGCGGAACGTCGGACGCTCGTCGCGGCGCTGCTGCGTGGCGGCGTCGGCGGAAGAGGAAGAGGAATCCCACGCGACGGCCGCGCGCTTCTCGCCACCCTGGGGCGGGAGGATGTTCAACTCGGACTTCGGCGCGGGTGCGGCCGGGGCGGCGGGAGCAGCCTTGGGCGCGGACGAGGCGGGAGCATCGAACGGGAACAGCTCGGCGGCCGGCGCGGCTTCCTTGGCCACCGGGGCCGGGGCAGCCGGAGCGGGAGCCACGGGTGCGGGAGCGACTTCGGCGACGGGAGCGGGAGCCGGGGCGGGCGTGGGAGCGGGGGCGGCCTGCGGGGCAGGCTCGTTGACGACGGGCGCGCTCACGGTGGTCTCACCGGTGAACGGGTTTACATACTCGCTCTTCGTGGTGATGACCTCGAGGGCGCTGGGTTTGTAACCGCTCGGAGCGGAGGCGCCGGCCGCGGAGGCCGCGGGGGGCGTGACACGTTTGCCACGGGAGAGGCCTGAGCCCCGGGTGGCGCCGAACGTGCCGAACGGCTGAGTCGCGGCGGGGGCGGCGCCGCTGGCCGCCGGAGCGGGCGCGGGAGCCGGGGCCGAGGCGCCGGACTGGTCTGTATCTGACATGTGCTGTTTTTTTGTGCTAAGGCGCTCATCCGGGCCCATGACGGGTGGGAGAGCGGCCGGTTTTGGTGGGCACACACGGAGCGCGGGAAACGCGCTCGACGCGTGCATGAAGCACCCATCCTCATCCGGTTAAACCCCTAGGGGCAACTGTAAATTCCGGGGCGCCAGCGCGGTGAGCAACGGGGGATCGGGGTGGGGTGTGTGGCTATTAATAATTATAGAACAGGTGTTTAAGTGGCTGTGAGGGGCGGCCTCGGGCGCGAACGCCCGCCGTCGCGAAGGCTGGCTTGCCAGTGCGGGGACGGTTTCGCAGCGTCGGCGGCATGGACAAACTCGAGGAAATTTTCCGGATGCAGGACGCGTTAAACCAGCGGATCGGCGTCAATCTCCCGCCCCCGACCGACGAGGAAAAGGCCAAGTGGATCCTCAACTACACGCGCGCAATGCAGCAGGAAACCGCCGAGTTGATCGACTCCGTGCCGTGGAAATGGTGGGCGAAGTACCAGAAATTCGACGAGCAGAACGCCAAGGTGGAGGTCGTGGACCTGTTTCACTTTCTGGTGTCGCTCGCGCAGACGCTCGGCATGACGGCCGACGATGTTTACCAG
>JAPLTR010000123.1 GCA_026398065.1 Verrucomicrobiota bacterium
GAAGGACCACCCGCCGACCTGCTCCCTGTCGCTCGTCCTCCAGCACCTCGGCATCTACGACGACGCCCGCCAGTTCTGCGACTGGTTGGAAACCGCCGAGTGGTTCGACTGCCGCGGGCCGATCAGCACCGCGAAGTGGCTCGGCGTCAGCGCCGAGGCGCTCTCCCGCCTCACGTCGCCCATCGACATCACCCTGCTCCGCCGCTTCGCCCTCGCCTCGCGCCTCGAGCCCGGCCAGCCGCTCTGGGAAATCATGCGCATGGTCGGCGAGGACCTGCTGGACTACGTGAAAACCCTGCGCACCCGCCTCGATTTCGTCGCCCGCCACGCGGAGATCTGGACCGTCGATCTCGCCGGCACTCCCGCGGAGATCCTCTTTATGCCGCGCACCAACCCGCTGCCCGACGATCCGTCGATGGGACTCGAACGCTACGTCGAAAACCGCGGCCTCGCCGACCGCGTCGTCGGCATCGTGAGCCCCGACCGCCGCAGCACCGGCTACGGCCTTTCGCGCTACCGCGACAGCGCGCGCCTCGACTTCACGAAAATCGCGGCCCGTCCCGAGGTCCACTTCGCCCACGCCCGCGGCTTCGTCGCCAAGACCTCCGCCACCGACGTCGCCCAACTCAGGACTTTGCTGTCCGTTTCGTGAGTGGCCCCGGCCCCGGGGCCGCACGCGCGAGCTCGCCCTGCGCGGCACGATTTTGCTCAGCACCGAGGGCATCAACCTCTTCGTGGCCGGCTCGCGCGAAAACATCGACCTGCTCCTCGCCGACCTCCGCACCGTCCCCGGTCTCGCCGACCTTGCGCCCAAGGAGAGTTTCAGCGGCGAGCAGCCCTTCAACCGGATGCTCGTGAAGATCAAGAAGGAGATCATCGCCTTCGGCATCGACGGCATCGACCCCGCCCGCCGGCCCACCGCCAAGCTCCCTGCGCGCACGTTGAAACAGTGGCTCGACGAGGGCCGCCCTGTCACCCTCCTCGACACCCGCAACGACTACGAGGTGCGCATGGGGACGTTTCGCGGCGCCCTGCCCGCCCGCATCGACCACTTCCGCGAATTCCCCGACGCCGTCGCCCGCCTCCCCGAGGAGCTCAAGGAACGCCCCGTCGTCATGTTTTGCACCGGCGGCATCCGCTGCGAGAAGGCCGGCCCCTTTATGGAGCGCGCCGGGTTCAAGCACGTCCACCAGCTCGATGGCGGCATCCTGAAATACTTCGAGGAGTGCGGCGGCGCGCACTACGACGGCGAGTGCTTCGTCTTCGACCGCCGCGTCGGCGTGGACCCGTCGCTGCGCGAGACCAGGTCCGTCATCTGTTTCAACTGCCAGATGCCGCTCACCGTGGCCGAGCAATCCGACCCGCGCTACGTGCCGGACCTCAGTTGCCCGCACTGTGCCGGGCCCAAGTAGCCCCGCCGTCGGAAACCCGTCCGTATTTTCCATCCCCGGTAAAAAAACTGGCCACCGGCGCCGGTCCCCTCTCCTCTGTCCGCGTGCCTGCCGAGCCCGCCACGCCGTTTTTGTCCCCCGCCCAGCGCCGCATCACGGGGTTTGCGCTCACCCTCCTCGCGTTTCTGGGCTCGCTCGCGCTGCTCATCGGCGCGGTGTACGCCCTCGGCCGGCTGGTGGGATTTTTCTCCGGCGTGATCTGGCCCCTCGCCGCCGCCGGCGTCATGGCCCTCATCCTCCGGCCCGTCGTCGAGCTCGCCGAACGCCGTCTCAAGCTCCGCCGGACCGCCTCCGTCGTGCTCCTCTACGGGCTTTTCGCCCTCGCGGCCGGCGGCGTCCTGGTCGTCCTCCTCCCGCCGCTGATCGAGCAGATCATCGCTTTCGTCGCCTACGTGCCCGTGTTCTGGACGAGCGCCTCCACGTATGTGCAGGAGCACTACCCGCAGTGGATCGAGCTCGGCAAACGCCAGCTCGCCAACCCGACGGTCAGGCAGGTCGCCGACGGCCTCGCCGCCGAGGCCAAGGGCCTGTTTACCCAGGCCCTCCCGTCCCTGCGCTCGGCCGGCGGCAGCGTGCTCGGCGTCTTCGCCTTCGTCACCCACCTCGCGATCGTCCCCGTCTACCTGTTCTTCTTCCTCCTCATGCGCGGCGAGCCCACGCGCAATCT
>JAPLTR010000502.1 GCA_026398065.1 Verrucomicrobiota bacterium
CGCGCCGAGGCGGCGGGGGTGGTGTACGGGATCGAGTCGTGGCTGAAGGCGCCCGAGTTGGAGCGAATCCTCGACGCCGTGAATTCGCCCGCGATCAAAGTCTACTACGACGTGGGCAACATGCAGAAGGTCGGCGAGGACGTGGGCGCGGCGATCCGCCGCCTCGGTCGAGAACGGATCTGCGAAGTCCACCTCAAGGACTACGACGATCTCTATGGCAAGGGCTCGATGAATTTTCCTGCGGTGCGCAGCGCGCTCGATGCCGTCGGCTACCGCGGCTGGCTGGGCATCGAGGGCATCAAGACGCCGCTCGGCGTCGAGCCGAGCATCCGCTACGATCTCGATTTCCTCCGTCCGATTTTTCCCAAAAACGCCTGATCTTCGTCCCATGCAAAACTGTCCCCTTCGCAGCTCCGTCATCGGCAGCTATCCGTTTCCCAGCTGGCTGGAGTTCGCGAGCCAGCACCTCGAAGTCTTCGGCCGCTCCGACGTGAGCGAGATTCAGAACGACGCCGTCATCGCGGCGGTTCACGACCAGGTGGACGCCGGTCTCGATGTGATCACCGACGGCGAGCAGACGCGGCTCGATTTCAACCTGTCGTTCTACGGGTATGTGCAAGGCATCGAACTGGAGGCGGCGTCGCCGCGGAAATTCGGCCCACCGGCGCACGACCAGCGCGGCAAGCACGCGATCACCGGCGAACTCCGCGCACCGCGCGGACTGGGCGTGGTCGACGAGTTCAAGCGCCTGCAACGCCTCGCGCCCGGCGTGGCGGCGACGCTCAAGGCGAGCGTGCCGGGGCCGTACACGTTGAGCGGGCGGCTCGTGCCGAACGCGCAGTATGCCGACCGGTGGGCGGTGACCGAGGCGCTGCTGCCCATCGTGCGGAAGGAACTGGAGGATCTCGTGGCGGCGGGGTGCAAGGAGATCAGCGTCGATGAACCCTCCATGAGCTGTTACGCGTACAAGGAGGACACGCGGCGCTTCGTGGATATTTTCAATCGGACGGTGGAGACGGTCCACGGCAAGACCCGCCTCTGCACGCACCTATGCTTTGGGAATTTCAAGGGCCGCGCGATCGGGCCGCGGCGCGTCGCGCCGATGTTTCCGGCGTTTCTGGATTTCAAGGCCGATGAGATGCACGTCGAGATGGCGAGCCGCGAGTTTGCGGAGATCGAGCTGATTGCGCTCATCGCGCAACGCATGGATGCGGCGGTGGGCATCGTCGACGTGAAGAGCTACTATGTGGAGACGCCCGCCGACATCGCGGACCGCGTGAAGCTGTGCCTCAAGCATGCGCCGGCGGACCGGCTGGTGTTCGCGCCCGACTGCGGTCTCAGCCAGACCGCGCGCTGGGCGGCGCAGCCGAAACTGAAAAATATGGTCGCGGGCATCCGGCAGGTGAAGAAAGAGCGGGGGCTTTGAGCGCAGCGAGGACTTCGCGATGATCAAACCCCTTTTACAGGACGACGCTTTTCTCGCCGACGTGGCAGCTGCGCGGGCGGAGCTTGCGGCCGGTAGCCTCTGCGTCTGGTGGCTGGGGCAGAGCGGATTTTTAGTCGGATACGGCGGGGAGTTCCTGCTCTTCGATCCGTATCTGAGCGATTCGCTCACGAAAAAATATGCGGCGACCGACAAGCCGCATGTGCGGA
>JAPLTR010000321.1 GCA_026398065.1 Verrucomicrobiota bacterium
GACCGTACTTGTGCGCGTCTATGCTGGTGATCACGTCGGCGCGGCCGTCGCCGTTGACGTCGTAGGCGTACATCTGCGCGCCGCCCTTGCCAAAGTCGACGGGGTGAAATTTCCAGAGCGGGTCGCCCGCGACGGAGGCGGGCTGCTCCCACCAGCCGTTATAGGTGAGGAGGTCGGCGCGGCCGTCGCCGTTGATGTCGCCGGCGCCGATGCCGTGAGTGTAGCGCTGCCACTCGCCCTCGGGCGAGATCGGGTGAAAGGTCCACGGGGCCTCGGGTTTCGCCGGGTCGCGGGTGACATAGCCGAGCTTTTTGGCGGTTGTGAGCAGCAGCACGGCGGGCTGGCCGGCGAGCAGGTTGAGGAACTCCGGGGACTCGGAGCCGATGGCGGGATGGAGGAGGAAACGCGCCCAGTCGCCGCCGGCTTGCCGGGATTCTTGTACCAGAGGCCGGCGCGGCCCGGCCAACCGAGCTGGACCGAGTCGATCAGGCCGTCGCCATCGACGTCGAAGGCGGAGGAGATGAAGGCGTCGGAGTAGCCCTCCTTGTCGTAGAAGAGCGCAGCGCGGGTCTCGGTCTTCTTGGTGAAGGCGGGCCCCTCGAACCAGTACGGCCCGACGATGAGGTCGGGCTTGCCGTCCTTGTTCACGTCGGCGACGGCGATGCTCTCGGCGAAAAACCGCGGGTCGATGACCTGGCGTTTGAAGGTCACCGCGGGAGCGGCAACGGCACTACCCAGGGCGGCGACGCCGACGACGGCGGTGGCCAGGGCGAAACGGGAAAACGTGGCCGGGGTCATACGGGGGAGGGGTTAAACGAGGCAAACGAGGGTCACCGAACCTCGTTGCGGAGGCAAGCGAGGTCGATGGGAGGTGGACTGTAGTCCACCGGCGCCGAATGGGCTAGAAGGGCGACGGCGAGTTTTTGTGTAAATGCGTCCTGCTGTGGTCGCCGGGCGCCGTCGGGTGGAGGCGGGGATTGGAGCGTAGGCCGCCGGCGCTTTTCGGGAGCGGCCCACCGGCAGACGAGACCTGGCGGGGTTTCGCAAGAAGCGCCTGCGAGCAGGCGGCCTACCTGCCGACTGGCCCGCCCGCTCAGCTCTGGCAGCGCGCCCGGTAGGCGCGCGGGGTCTCGCTCATGATGCGGCGAAACTCCTTGGTGAAATGGCTCTGGTCGGCGAACCCGAACTCCCCGGCGACCTCGGCGAGGGTTTTCTTGGAAAACACCAGGGCGCTGCAGCTCATGCGGACGCGGAGCTGGCGGACGTAGTCGTGCGGCGAGCTGTGGTAGGTGGTGCGGAACTGCCGCTCGAAGGCGCGCACCGAGAGGCCGCAGGCCTTGGCGAGGTCGCGGTTGGTGATGGATTCGCCGAAGTTCTGGCTCACGTAGCGGATCGCGCCGCTGAGCGGGGACTCCGTGGGCGTGCCGGGCTTCTGGTCGTTGAGGGGGCGGGTGACGCCGGCGGTGCCGACGACGCGGCCCTTGGTGTCGTGGACGGGGATCTTCGAGGTGACGCACCAGCGCGCGGTGTGGTCGAAGCGCCCGACGAGCTCGACCCGTGAGATGATGCGCTCGCCGCCGAGGACACGTTCGTCGTCGATGCGGTACTGGTTGGCGAGGGCGAGTCCGCAGAGATCGTAGTCGGTGCGGCCAATGACGTCGGCGCGCGAGGCGAGGCCGAAATTGAGGTAGAACGCGACGTTGACCCACTGGTAGTGCCCGGCCTCGTCCTTGAGCCAGAGCAGGGAATCGGCGACGAAGTCGAACAGCTCGATCACCTCCGACGCCACCGCGCCGATGCGGCTGAGGCGGGTGAGCATGGTCGGATCGCTGGTCATGTTAATGCCCGCGATCCAACCACCCGCACCCCCGGGGAGGCAACCCTTTGTTCCCCGCGCCGGACCGGTCAGGCGGTAAGAGAAGGGCGGGTGGTTGGGGTCTCATCTCACCTCCCTAGCCCGCACGGCGAGGATGACCACCGGACGACTCACGCCCACTTCGGCGGCCGTCTGCACCTGGTCTGCACCTTGGGTGCAGCCACTGGCACGCAGCAAAACAATCTGCGCACGGCGCACCAGCCGTTGCGGCGAGGTCGGCGCATTGCGGATGCGCTCAAGCTCGCGTTTCTGATCGCCGCTCACGCTCATGCTGTGAGCAGGGATGAATAACCAGCTACCAGCGTCAACATCCTCAACATCCGGGCTGGCCACCGGCCGTAGCTCGGCTTAGACCTTGCACAAAAACCATGGCGATTTCGAAGGCGGAGAATAATCGACTACAGCGCGTCGAAGACGGTTTGGCGTTCGCCAACATGATCGACGACATGAGGAAATTCGACGTCGCTACCCCGAATAGAAAGAAAAAACTACTTTGTTACAGTTTGATTCTATTCGAGGTATTAATGTGGGAGACCTTCATCGAGGACTTGGTCGAAGAGGGGCAAGAATTCATGCTGGCCCACATCAATGATCCCAAAAAATTTGGCTTCGATGTGCTATTGCCGGTTTCAGCACTCTTGTGTGAGCGAAAAGACAAGCGCGTCATTTGGGACATTGCTGGAGATCAATGGAAGTCGGCCCTTAGGGCTCATCGAAAAGAGCTGATCGAAGGATTTCATACACCCAGGCCGGATAAAATCGACGCACTAGTAGTCGAGACGCTTGGTTTAAAAAACCTCAGTGATTCGTGGCGTTGGAAGAATGCACCAAATGCTAGGGTTAAGCAGCGCATGAACGACTTGATTACAATGCGCGGCGGCATAGCCCACAGTATGGTTGGGGTTCCTACGGTTCACTTTCAGACCTTTATCAGTAGGCTGAGCTTTGCTCGGAGAGCGTGCGACGTATCTGCCAATCGTGTGAGAGATCACATTCATTCGATTGTTGGCCATTATCCGTGGGATGAAGCTTAGAAAAAAGTCCCGCCATCGAGATCAACGTGGCTGCTTCGCGTTATGTTTTCCTGCGATTACTGTTGAAGCAGAAGTCATCGTAGCTGATAATATTGGACCGACAATCAGCCATAGATCTTTCGCCTTTTCTGGTTGAACGAAGAAGATGCACAGTGATCCTCCGCCAAGAACGATGCAAGCTGCGGAGACGCCGACCGCCATCACAAGTCGCATTTGAGCGTCGCTGCGGGCGAGGATTTCTTCAGGGGTGGGTTTTTGTGGCTTCATCGTTGAGCCGTGTTTCCGGGCTCAACCTGTCCATTTTAAGAAGAATTGTCTGCTCACAAGGCGAACTTTCCTCCAAGTTATTCACAGGTTATTGGTGAATAATTTTTGACCTGTAAAAATAACTGCTGCGGGGGCGTTTAGCCTGCACGTAGACTTAACCATGTGAGGGTTGTTAGAGTTCGCGGAAGAGCGATTCGAATAATGCTCCATTTATCCGCGCATGGAGTCGGTCGGTTGGGTGGCGGCGCGCCGCCGCAACTGCCCGCAGGCGGCGTCGATGTCGGGGCCGCGGGAGCGGCGGAAGTGCGCCACCAGGCCGTGTTCGCGGAGGATCGCGGCGAAGGCGTCGGCGGTGTCGTCGGACGAGGGTTCGTAGGTGTGGCCGCGGAGGCTGAGGCCGGTGGCGTTGTAGCGGAGGAGGTTGACGTGCATGCGGCGGGCGCCGAGCACGGCGGCGAGGGTGCGGGCGTGCTCGGGCGTGTCGTTGATCCCACGGAGCAGACAATATTGGATTGTCACGGGCCGGCCGCGGCTCGCCTGAAACCGGTCGGCGGCGGCGAGGATGTCCGCGATGGCGAAGCGTTTTCCCATCGGGAGGAGTGCGGCGCGCGTGGCGTCGTCGGGGGCGTGCAGGGAGACGGCGAGGTGGACGCTGAGGCCGGCGGCGGTGAGCGCGTCGATGCCGGGCACGATGCCAACGGTCGAGACGGTGATCTGGCGCCAGCCGAGCGCGCCGAGGCGGTTGTCGGCGATGCGGTTCACGGCCTCGAGCACGTGGTCGAGGTTCAGCATCGGCTCGCCCATGCCCATGAAGACGACGGTCTGGAGCCGGCGGCCGACGGCGAGGGCCTCGCGGCGAAGGGCGAGGAACTGCTCGACGATTTCGCCGGCGGTGAGGTTGCGCTCGAAGCCGGTCTTGGTGGTCGCGCAGAAATCGCAGCCCATCGCGCAGCCGACCTGTGAGGAGATGCAGCCCGCCGCGCGGTCGTCGCGGAAATCCGGCATGAGCACGCTCTCGACCGTGCGGCCGTCGTGGAGGCGCAGGAGGAGCTTCGTGGTGCCGTCGACGGCGACCTGGCGGGCGGCGAGGGTGGAGGGCGGGACGGGGATCGGGGTGCCGTCGAGCACGGGGGAGGGGTTGGGCGCGGCGGGCGTGGAGCCGGAGGCCGGGGGCGTGAGGGTCGCGAGCTTTTCGACGAGGCCCTCGGGGAGGCGGAGGTGCTGGGGCCGCGCGCCGGTCGTGGGGGCGGAGTCGCGGGCCGAGCCGCCGGTCTCGTAAAACGTCCGGAGCACGCGGGCGGCGTGCGACGGCTTGTAACCCCAGGCGTCGAGCTGCTGCTCGAGTTCGGCGAGACTGAAATGGGCGAGGGCGGCGTTCAAGGGCCGGAGTCAGGCAGGGAACCGGCTGGATGCCAAGCGCGCGGCCAAAGTACAGACTCGGGGCCTCTGCCCGGGCGCGATTTGTGCTATAGTGAGTGTGGAGGCCGCCGGTTTTTCGAGCGCGCGTGGTTTCGCGCACCTGGCGGCCCCGCCCCCCCCCCACCCACGATGAACAAAGTAGCGGTAGCGATAGTGCATGGCATCGGCGACACCCCCGCCGATTTTGCGAACGACATGATCACGGAGCTGACCACGCTGCGCCGCTTCATGGTGAGTTTCGCGGCGGACGCGCTGGCTTACCAGCCGCTGCCGGACGAGCGGTCGATCTACGATGCGATCCACGCCAAGTATGCGGAGACGCTCAAGGTGCTGACGCTCAAGGCCGGCGCCTCGGCCCCGCTCGTCGTCCTGTCGCACAGCCTCGGCACCATCGTGACCAGTAACTATTTTTACGACCTCAGCCGTCCGTCGCTCCTGCCCGAGTCGGTGACGGACGTCCATGGCGACGAGCCCACGCCGCTCGAGAAAGGCAGGACCCTCACGGCGCTGTTCACCTTCGGCTCGCCGATCGCGCTGTGGAGCCTGCGCTTCAAGGATTTTGGCAAGCCGATCACGGTGCCGGCCCCGTCCGTGCCGGCCGAGATCGCGAAGGCCGGCGGCTGGTACAATTTCTACGATCCCGACGATGTGATCGGCTATCCGCTGCGCACGCTGAACTCGGCGTATCGCGCGGCGGTGAAACAGGACCTGGCGCTCAACGCGGGCGGGATCTTCACGAGCTGGAATCCGCTGTCGCACACGGAATACTGGACCGACAACGACGTCACCCAGCCCATCGGCGACACGCTCGCGAAAGTCTGGCGGGCGGCCAATCCCTAGGGTGGCGCGGGTCGCGGGAGCTGCTTCACTCGCGGCACCATGAAGACGAAACCGATCTGGACGGTCATCGCGGTGCTGCTGCTGGTGGGGTTCGGCTGGTTCGCGAACGGCGCGGGCGCGGCCGAACCGCCGCTCGTGACCCGCGAGTGGACGGTGGACGGGGTGGTGCGCAAGGGGCTCGTGCACGTGCCGGCCTCGGCCGCGACCAGGGAGACGCCGGTGGTCTTCGCGTTTCACGGGCACGGCGGCACGATGGCCCAGGCGGCGCGGTCGTTTGGGTATCACACGCTGTGGCCGGAGGCCGTGGTGGTTTACCTGCAGGGCCTGCCCACGCCGGGCGCGCTCACGGATCCGGCGGGGAAATTGCCGGGCTGGCAAAAGGCGCCGGGCGACCAGGGCGACCGCGACCTGAAGTTCTTCGACGCCGTGTTCGCGACCCTGAAAAAGGAGTGCAAGGTCGATGCGAAGCGGGTCTTCGTGACGGGGCACTCCAACGGCGGGGCGTTCACCTATCTGCTGTGGGCGGAGCGCGGGGGCGCGTTTGCCGCGGTCGCGCCGTCGGCGGCGGTGCCGGGGCTCGCGTGGTTCAAGCAACTGACCGCCAAACCCGCGCTCCACGTGGCGGGCACGAACGACGAGCTGGTGAAATATCCGATGCAGGAGCGCGCGATCGCCGCGGTCCGCAAGCTCAACGGCTGCGACGCCACGGGCGCGCCCTGGGCGAAGTCCGGCCCGCTCACCGGCACGCTGTATCCATCGAAGACGGACACGCCGCTGGTCACGCTGATCCACCCCGGCACCCACACCTTCCCCGCGGAGGCCCCGGCGCTGATCGTGCGATTTTTCAAGGAGCAGACGGGGCTGAAGTGAGCAGGGCGGGACGCGGCCCGTGAAACGCGCTTTCCATCGGACGTCGTTTCCCCCATCTTCGACCGCGATGAAACCCCGTACCCTCGCCCTCACCCTTTCCCTGTATCTCGCGGCCGCCCTCGGCGGCGCCGCGGCCGAGCCGAAGTTCATGCCGCTGTTCAACGGCAAGGACCTCACCA
>JAPLTR010000788.1 GCA_026398065.1 Verrucomicrobiota bacterium
CATCAATGTCGACACCGAGGCGATCGAGCTGATGGGCGAGAAGCCATGGAACCGGACGGTGTTTGCCGAGACGGTCAATGCACTGTTCCGCGCGGGCGGGGCCAAGGCGGTCGGCGTGGACATCGTGCTCTCCAAGTTCACGAGTTCGAAGCTCGTCGACAAGGCGAAGGAGGCCGCGGGCAACGCCGCGCTGCGCAAGGTGATCATGGAAAATCCGGGCCGGGTGGTGCTCGCCGCCCAGTACACCAAGGGCGTTTCCGTCCTGCAGGGGGGGCTCGATATCCGCGACATCCCCCTGATCCGCAAAGGCAACACCGACCGGCTGAAGAACGACGTGCCGGAGCGGCCCGACGACCAGTTCTTGCTGGGACCGAACGCGATGGCCCGCATCGGATTGATCGACGTCGACGTCGAATACAGCGGCGATGCCGTGCCGCGCTGGGTGCCGCTGTTCGTCGAGACGCCGCTGCCGAACCTGTACCACATGTCGCTGCAGCTCGTGCTGGCGTACTTCGGGGTGGACGAGTCGGCCGTCAAGGTCGGCCGGGACAAGCTCGACATCGTGCGGCCGGACGGCGAGGTGCTCCTGAGCGTCCCGCTGCGGGAGGGCCAGCTCCTCGAGGCCAACTGGTTTTCGAAGTGGGAGAATCCCGACCTCAACCCGAGCCTGAGCATGGCGGATGTGCTGGCCGCGATCGTGGCGCTGTCGTCGAAGGACGAGGAGCAGCGCGCGCTGGCGCGCGACCAGTTTGCGAAGTTCAAGGACGCGCTTGTGCTGATCGGCCCGACGGATTCGCTGCTGCAGGACCTCGCGCCGACGCCGTTCGACTCGAGCGCGGTGCCGAAGGTCGGCCTCCACGGCAACCTCGTGAAGACCATGCTCTCGGAGAAGTTTCTCCGGCACCCGCCCGAGTGGGTGCTCTGGGCGTTGACCTTCGCGCTGACGGTGCTCGTGAGCGCGCTGGCGACGGCGGGCAGCGTGCGCGGCCTGCTGGCGAAAGGCTTCGCACTGGTCGCGCTGGGCGGCTACACGTTTGCGGCGTTCCACCTGTTTTCCCGTTCGCAGATCGTGCTGCCGATGGCGGCGCCGCTGGGGGCGGCTTTTACGACGAGCTTTATCGCGATCATGTGGCAGCTCGTGGACGAGGAGAAGCATGCCGGCCGGATCAAGGGGATGTTCACGACCTACCTTTCGCCTGAACTGGTCAACACCATGATCGAGTCAGGGGAAGATCCCCAACTCGGCGGTCACAAATCGGAAATCACGGCCTATTTCTCAGATATCCAATCTTTCTCCACCTTCTCGGAACAGTTGGATTCCGAGCCGCTGGTCGAATTGATGAACGAATATCTGACCGCCTGCACAGACATCATCGTAACGAAGCAGGCTGGCACGCTCGACAAATACATCGGCGATGCCGTGGTCGCGATGTTCGGCGCGCCGATCCCGTTGCCTGACCATGCCTACCGGGCTTGTGTGGCCACACAGCTGGTACACCGGAAACTCGCCGAATTGCGTGAAAAATGGAAAGGTGAGGGGGATAAATGGCCTGAGATCGTCTGGAAAATGCAGACCCGCATTGGGCTGAACACGGGCGAATGCACGATTGGAAACATGGGCAGCACCCAGCGTTTCGCGTACACCATGATGGGCGACGACGTAAATCTCGCCGCGCGCATGGAATCAGGTGCGAAGAGCTGGGGTGCCTATACGATGTGTTCCGAAGCGACGAAGCTGGCGTGTGAAAAGCATGGAGGCGATCACGTGGTGTTCCGCTCCCTCGGTCGCATCGTGGTCAAGGGCCGCACCACGGCTGTGCCGATCTTCGAGATCGTCGGATTGAAGGAGCACCTCACCGACCGCACCCGCGAATGTATCCGGATTTTCGAGGCGGGACTCGCGAAACACTACGCGCAGGACTGGGATGGCGCGATCGCGCTCTTTGAACAGAGCCGCGAGCTGGAGCCCAACATCCCGGGCAAGACGCCCGGCGTGGTGAGCAATCCGTCACTGGTCTACATCGAGAAGAGCAAAGAGATGAAGGCAGAACCGCCTGGGGCGGATTGGGATGGCGTGCATCACATGAAGGAGAAGTGAGCGGAGGGCGGGCTGAAGCCCGGCCCTACTTCACCGGATTCCACCCGTCGCTGCCGCCGAGGACTTTTTGCGGGGTGAGGGCGAGGGCCTCGGCCTCGGTGAGGGGCTTGGCCCATTTCACGCGGGCGGCGGGATTCGCGCCGGGGCCGGTGCTGCCGTACTCGGCGTAGCGGGAGACCTTTTCGGCGTAGGGCTTTTTCCAGTTGTCCCAGCCTTCCGGGCGCACATTGGCGGACATTTCAGTGAAGAGAAAAATCGTCTGGGCGTAGTCGCGCCACGGGCGGCCGAGGTAGGTTTTCAGCTCCGGGGTCTCGCCGGTGATTTTGCAGTGGTTGAAGACGTAGCCGTAGGGTGCGAAATCCGGCGTCGAGGCGGCGGTGAGGTAGCCGCCGAGGAGGGTGTGGATCTGGCAGCGCTCGAAATACACCGTCGCGCCCCCGAAGATGAAGTCGGTCGAGCCCGCGATGTAGCACTCCTCGAAGTAGTGGCGGCCGCGGTTGACGAGGAGCGTGTCCTGATAGCCGAGGAAGCGGCAGCGGCGGAACACGGCGCGGTCGCCATCGACGCGGATCGCGAGGGCCTGGCCCTTCTTGGGGCCGGCGGTGTTGGCGATGGTGAGGTTCTCGATGGTAAAATCGTCGGCGTCGAGGATCACCGTGGGTGTGCGGAAGGTGGAGATGGGTTTGCCGTCGGGGGCGGGGTAGTCGTTGAAGAGATCGTAGGTGATGACGGTCTTCTCCGCGTCCTCGCCGACGAGGGTGATGAAGCGCTTTTCGCGCTGGATGTACACGATTTCCCGATACGTGCCAGCCTTGACGAGAATCGTCCAGTGGCCCGCCCCCGCGTGCGTGAGCTGCGGGGCGGCGTCGATGGCGGCGCGCACGGTGGTGTACTGGCCGGAGCCGTCGGCGGCGACGATGGCGTCGGGCTTGGCCGGCGCGGCGGCAAAGACGGAGGAGACGAAGAGGAGAAACAGCGAGAGGCGGCGCATGGGTTACGGAGCGAGGGTTTTCCTGAGCCACGCGATCATGGCGGGCTTGTAGGAAACGTCGATTTTTTCCCAGGCCATCAGCGAGTGCGGGCCACCCTTGATCACGAGCAGGTCGTGGCGGACGCCGGTGGATTTGAGTTTGGCGAGGAAGGCCTCGGTCATGGCGAAAGGCACGGTCTTGTCAGCGTCGCCGTGGATGAGGAGGAAGGGCGGGGCGGCGGGGGTGACGTGGTTGATGGGCGAGTGGGCGCGCAGAAGGGCGCGGGAGGTGTCGTTGACTTCCTTGGGCTGGCCGAAGAGGCGCTGGAGGGAGGTGCTGAGGCCGTCGCGGTTCTTGGCGTCCTGTTCGAGATCGGTGACGGGCGCGAAGCCGACGACGGCCTGCACGCGGGTGTCGTCGCCAGCGATGAGCGCGGCGTGACAGGCGAGCTGGCCGCCGGCGGAGTGGCCGAAGAGCGCGATGCGTTTCGGGTCGCCCTTGAACTCGCGGGCGTGGGCCTTGACCCAGCGGATGGCGGTCTGCACGTCGTCAAGGCAGGCGGGCCAACGCTGCGACGTGGACGGGCGGTAGTTGATGGAGAACCAGGTGAAGCGAGCGGAGGTGAGCGGTTCGAACCACGGGGAGATGTCGGCGCCGTTGCCCGGGACGTTGCTGCCGGCCTTGTCGCCGCTGTCCCAGCCGCCGCCGTGGATGAGGATGGCGATGGGGAAGGGGCCGTCGCCGTCGGGGATGCTGGCGTCGAGGAGCAGGGCCGTGCCGGTGGCCCGGCCGTATTCGAGGTCGCGGCGGAGTTCGGCGGCGGAGAGACGGAGGGCGAAGCCCGTGAGGAGTAGGGCGAGCAGGAGACGGCTATTCATGGGGTGGAGAGGATGAGCGGAGGCGAGCCGAGGCGGGCCGACAACCGATTTCCGTGGTCGTGCGTCTGGCAAACCGCCAGACAGGACGTAATCGTTTCGCTCACTTTCCGCCATGAAACTGGTCCGCCGACTCAATCAGCCTCTTTCCCCGAACGACTCCGACCGCGGCCACGACCTGCAGGCGCGCGGACCGGCGGCGGATGACGAGTGGCTGGTGATCCTGGCGTTTTCGGGCGGGGGCACGCGGGCCGCGGCGCTGGCGCACGGGGTGCTCGAGGAGCTGGCGCGGACGACGTTTCGGTGGGGCCAGAACACCTACCGGATGCTCGACGAGGTCGACGCGATCTCGGCGGTGTCGGGCGGGAGTTTCACGGCCGCGTACTATGCACTCCATGGCGACCGGCTCTTCGCGGATTTCGAGGACCTCTTTCTGAAGCGCGACATCCAGGGCGCGCTTTGGCGGCACATGGCCTGGCCGAAGCACTGGTATCCGCTCATGACGAAGCAGCTCGGGCGCAGCGATCTCGCGGCCGACTACTACGACCAAGCGATCTTCGGCGGGGCGACCTTCGGCGACCTGCTCGCGGTGAAGGATCGGCCGAACCTGATCATCAACGCGACCGACATGGTGACGGGGCGGCCGTTTGCGTTCACGCAGCGCTTTTTCGACCTGATCGGCTCCGATCTGACGAGCCTGCCGCTGGGCCGGGCGGTGGCGGCGTCCTCGGCGGCGCCGCTGCTGCTGAGCCCGCTCACGCTGCGTAACTACGCCGGCCAGGGGCTCGCGCAGAGCGCGGCCTGCGTGGAGCACATCCGCTCCAGTGCGCTGGTGGACGGGGCGCCAGAGGAGCTCACGCGCAATCTCGTCTCGTATCTCGACGCCGAGGACCGGCCGTTCATCCACCTCGTGGACGGCGGCGTGGCGGACAACCTCGGGCTGCGCGGCCTCCTCGACGTGAGCGCGCTGAACGGCGGGTTCGACGCGCTGTTGGAACGGTGGGAGCTGGGGCACGTGCGCAAGATCGCCGTCGTGGTGGTGAACGCCGCCGCGCATCATGACACGAGGTGGAACCGCGGATCGAATCCGGACGTGGTCGATGTGTTTCAGGCGCTGAGCGAGCGGATGACGCAGCTCACGAGCTCACGGACCATCACGGATTTGAAGGCGGAGATGGAGCAGTGGCGCCGCGCCGGTCCGCCGGGCGGGGGAGCTGACGGGCGGTCGGAGCGGGCGTTTCACCTCGTCGATGTGAGCTTCGACCGGATCGAGGACCCGGCCGAACGGACCTTCTTCTACGACCTGCCCACGACGCTGAGCCTGCCGGCCGCGACGGTGGAGCGCCTGCGCGAGGTGGGCGGGCGGCTGTTGCGGGAGTCGGTGGAATTTCAGCGGGTGCGCGCGGGGTTCGAGGCGGCGGGGCGGAAGGTCAGGCCTACGGAGAACATTGAAAGAAGACCCGCGGCGAAGTGAATCAGGGAAGAACCACGAGACACACGAACTACACGAAAGAAGAAACCGGAACGGGGTCAGGATCGGGGCCGGCGATTTCGTTTCGTGTGTTTCGTGGTTCGAAATAAAAAGCCCGGACAAAAGTCCGGGCTTGAGATGGCAGGGTGTCCTTTTAAAGCGGATACGCTTACTTGAGGATCATGTCCTTCACCGTCTTGCCGGCCGGGATCATCGGCAGCACGTGCTCGGTGTAGGGGACGATGATGTCGAGGACGAACGGGCCGTCGTGGTCGAGCATCTCCTGGATCGCGGCCTTGAGCTCGCTCTTCTTGTGGACGCGGCGGCCCTTCACGCCGAAGCCCTCGGCGATCTTCACGAAGTCAGGGTACAGGCCGCCGAGGTTGTCGGGACTGCCGACGTTGGTCTCGTCGCCGAGGATGGTGTTGCCGCGGACGCTGCCGTAGAAGCGGTCCTCCCACTGCACGACCATGCCGAGGTGCTGGTTGTTCAGGATCATCGCCTTGGCGCCGATCTTCTCGATGTGGCAGGTGGCGAGCTCCTGGATGTTCATCATGAACGAGCCGTCGCCGTCGATGTCGATGACCTGCTTGTCCGGACACGCGACCTTGGCGCCCATCGCGGCGGGATAGCCGAAGCCAATCGCGCCGAGGCCGAGCGAGCTGATGTAGCGGCGGGGCTCGTTGAAGCGGTAGAACTGGGCGGCCCACATCTGGTGCTGGCCGACGCCGGTGGTGATGATGGCGTCGCCCTTGGTGAGTTCGTAGAGGGCGGCCACGGCCTCCTGCGGGACGATGTGCTTGCTCTCCTCGAACCGGAAGGGCTGCTCCTTCTTCCACGTCGCGATCTGGGCGTGCCACGCGGAGGTGTCCGGGGGCGAGAACTTCGCGGCGAGCTCGTTGAGGCGGGTGAGGGCGGGCTTGATGTCGCTGACGATCGGGAGGACGACGCGCTTGTTCTTGTTGTGCTCGGAGGCGTCGATGTCGATGTGGACGATCTTGGCGCCGGTGGCGAATTTGCTGGTGTCGCCGGTGATGCGGTCGTCGAAGCGCGCGCCGAAGCAGAGGAGGAGGTCGCACTGGTCAACCGCCCAGTTGCCGTAGGCGGCGCCGTGCATGCCGAACCACTGCATCGAGAGCGGATGCGTCTCCGGGAAGCCGCCGAGGCCCATCAGCGTGGTGGCGACGGGGACGTTGGTCTTCTCCGCGAAGGCCTTCAGCTCGGCATGCGCGTCGGCCGAGATGATGCCGCCGCCGGTGTAGAGGACGG
>JAPLTR010000426.1 GCA_026398065.1 Verrucomicrobiota bacterium
CTTGCGAGGCGTAGCTGAGAAAGACGGCACCCGCCGGCGAGGGGACGTCGCTCATGGTGGGCATGCCCCGGCTGAACCCGTCCGGGCGACGCGGCTCAGGATTTTTTCTTTCGCAGCAGCACGATCGCGACGACGATCACCACGACGGCGATCGCGACGTAGCCGATGACGGGAAATCCAGCGTCGGAGGGCGGGGTGGCGGTGGCACCGCCCTTCTTGGGGTCGTTGACCGCGCCGGGTCCATTGACCTGAGCGAAGAGCGAGGCGGCAGTCAAAAACACGCCGGAGGCACACAGCGCGGAAGTGAAGCGATGGATCTTGTTCATGGGGTGGGAGGGCTGGCGGGGAGCAGTTCGCGGGCCAGAAGTCTGGCAGGCCTGGGGTGGCAATCTCGGAAGCGAACGGGGATGCAAAAGTCCCGTTTGGAAATCATTGTCAACCTATTAACCATTGCGGCGGCGGAGGATACGCGGGGTTCGCGAGACTGTTATCGCTGCCAAATTGCAATAATTGGCCACCCGCGGGAGCGAACTCCTCCGTTGACCAGCGACGGTCGCCGGGGCGAGGCTCCGCGCATCGCCGTGCCGCCCCCTCCGATAAAATCGATCCTGAAGGTTTTTTGCGGCGCGGTCTGCGGTGGTTGGCTGGCGACCGCGATGCCCGGTGCGGAAAGCCTCACGTGGAAAGTGCGGATGCCCGCGGGAAACCACATCTTTCCCTCGGTGATCCTGGGCAAGACGCGCGAGCGCACGGCGTCGGCGCAGCTCGTCGAGGAGGCGGCGGGGGAGGTCTCCGGTCCGGCCCGGTACCGGCTCGGCGACCCGGGCGGGCTCTTCCAGATCGATGTCACCGTGCCGGAGAAATCGTGCCGCGTCGTCGTGACGGTCGCGGAATCGGCGATCTTCCGCGAGAGCACCTATGACGTGACGATCCCGGCGGGCCAGGGACACCGGGTGTACCAGCTGTATCCATATATCAGATACAAAACAGGGGAGCTGGTCGCGCTGCGGCAGCCGGTGGCGCAGGAGCTCGCGGTCTTCACGCTGACGGTGGACGGGGTGAGCGAGCAGCGGACGGAGCCGCTCGTGGTCCGCAGCATCAACGACTGCCTGCTCGGCACCATCACCAACGAGCGGTACGAGAACTCCCGCGAGAACATCGCCGCCTACGTCAACGAGAACAACCTCAACATCGACCGCCACATCCTGCGCCATGCGCGGCAGAAGGGCTTCATCCCGTCGTTTGACGGCGCGACGGGCGACCGGGCCTCGACCCTCCGGCAGATGGAGGCGGTGTACCGGGCGGTGAAGGACCTGAACTTCGCCTTCACCAGCACGACCACGGCGTCGGACACGAACCTCGTGACGAATGCGGAGAACGGAGAGCCCGTGCGGTACGACTGCCAGCGCATCCGGTTTCTCAACGATTCGCTGGAGGGCCAGCAGGTTAACTGCGTGGACGGCACGATCCTCTTCGCCTCGGTCTTTCGGAAGCTGGGCTTCGACACCGTGATCCTGCTGACGCCCACTCACGCGATGGTGGGCGTCTACCTCCCGATCCCCGAAAAATGGGTGGTGAAGGACAAAGCGTGGGAGGCCGCGCCCGCCGCGCCGGCGGCCCCGGAGGACCGGCTCCAGGTCGACCAGCGCGCGGAGGCGGAAGCGGAGCAGCGGGCCCGGCGGCTCGAGCGCCAGGAACTGGTCGTGCTGGAGACGACCGCGGTGGCCACCGATTCGTTTTCCGAAGCCTGCAAGTGGGGCACGACGAAATTTCTCCGCGAGTTCATCCACTTCCCCGGGCACCGGCCGGCCGAGGCCGGCTCCCCGAACCCGGCGCTGGCGCTGGCGCCGCCGCCGCTGGAGGGCGTCCGCCCCCTCCCCAAGGCGGGCGGAGCGCTGCCGGCCAGCGCGTATCTGAACAAGCGATACGTGGTGGCGCTGGCGAAGAAGTATGACCCGCCGCGGCCCCCGCGCTCGCGCTGGGAGATGCGGATGAAATGGCTGGAGCAGGACGACGATGCCGGCCGGTACCACCCCGAGGAGTCGCTGGCGGACGGCTACGCGGTGATCTCGATCGCGGCCGCGCGGCAGAAGGGCATCCCGGCGATCGCGGAACAGGACCGGGTGCTGCAGACGGGGCCCTAGGGCGCGGTGGCCCTGGGCGCCAGGGCGACCCGGAAGCCGCGGTCGGGGCTGCGCTCCGCGGGGGGCAGGCCGCTTTCGTCCCCCAGTTCGGGATGGTCTCGCACCCGGGTGGCGAAGCTGCCGCCGCGCACCACGTGGGCGGTCGGAAAATCGAGGTCCGGCGTAAGCAGGGCTAAATCTTCCTCCGGGGGCACGGTGCTGGTGAACTCGCTGTAGTAGTCGTAGCACCACTCGCTGACATTGCCGATCATGTCGTAGAAGCCCCAGGCATTGGGCCGGAGGCCGGCGACATAGTGGGTGCGGCCGTGGCCGTTCCCCTGGCACCAGGCGATCTCGAAAATGTCGTTGGCGACCCCTTCGTCCTTGCCGGCCCAAAAGGCGTACTCCCACTCGGCCTCGGTGGGGAGGCGGAATTATTAGCCCGTGGGAAATTCCGGCCGGCCGGCCGCGAGTGCCGTGAGCTTGCGGCAGAACTCCATCGCCTCTTCCCACGTGACGTTTTCGACGGGAAAATCGACGCCACGAAAGGAGGACGGGTTGTTTGTCGGGCCCATCACCGCCCTCCACTGCGCCTGCGTGACCTCGGTGGCACCGAGCCAGAAGCCGCGGGTGATCCGGGCCGCGTGGCCCTCCCGCTTTTCGTCGTCGTTGGCGGGCAGCATCCGAAAGGCGCCCGGTCGGACCCAGCGCATCTCGAGGCGGGCGAGCGCGCCCGATTTGGCGAGGGCGAAGAATTTTTTTGGCACCCAGGCGGAGGCCGGTCGGAGGCCCTTCGGCAGGCTCAGGATTTCGGGCTTCGGCGCGGCCGCCTCCGTCCAGCCCTTGGTGGCCAGGAGCGCCAGCGCGCGATCCACTGCGGGGCGGCTGTCCGCGGGAAACTCGGCGCGGGCGGTCTGGAGCATTGGAACGAGCTTGCGGCCGGTGCCCTCGTGCCCGAGTCGCACGGTGAACTCGGCCATCAACAGGTGGGTCTTGGGCTCGTAGCTGAGGCTGCTGGGCTGGCCGTAGCGCAGCCAGAGTTTTTTCGCGCGCAGGTAGAGCGTGAGGAACTCGGGGTTGTCGGCCAGAGCGGTGGATTCCACGCGGAAGGAGCGCACGCGCTCGAGGAGGGCGTTGAAGTCCCGCTCGTCCCCGTCCGTCATCATGCTCTGAGCCGTGCCGGGGTCGACCTGCGCGAGCACGGCCTCGATCGCGGGGCGGGCCCCGGCGGGGGCGACCTCGCGTGCCTGGCGGAGGTAGTTTTTCGCCGGCTGCGGGTAGCCCAGGGCCAGCGCGACCTGACCCGCATGCAAGAAAGCCTCGTGGCGCTCCGGATCGAGCTGGATCGCCACCTCGTCGGTCTGGCGGGCCTCCGCGAGACGGCCGGCCTGCTCCAGGCTCCGGGCGGCGGCGAGCAGGGCCTCGTAGGGCCCTTCGGCGCCGCGTCCGGTGAGTGCGGCAAAAAACAGAATCGCGAGAGCGAACGCTCGGCGCGATGCGGTGAGCTGGCGTTCAGGCATCGTCGGTGGGGTGACCCAAAATGGCGCAGATCGCACGAAGCTGACCAGCACAAAGCCGGACGGGGCGGATCAGTGTTTCGCGGCGTCGGCGCGCACGCCGTTCATCATGATGCGGTCGGTCCAGGCGAGGACGACGGCGGAGATGAGGAAGATCACGTGGATGGTGACCTGCCACAGGATCGCCTCGTTGACGATTTTGAAGTCGGGTTCGCGCACCTGGATGAAGGTTTTCAAGAGGTGGATCGACGAGATGCTGATGAGCGCGGTGCCGAGCTTGATCTTGAGGACGCCGGCGTTGACGTGGCTGAGCCACTCGGGCTGGTCCGGATGGCCTTGCAGGTTCAGGCGCGACACGAAGGTCTCGTAACCGCCGACGATCACCATCATCAGCAGGTTGGAGATCATCACCACGTC
>JAPLTR010000456.1 GCA_026398065.1 Verrucomicrobiota bacterium
AAGTGACTTCCTCGAAGCGGGCGCATTCCTGGATGAGTTCATGCCAGTTGCCGATGGTCTGGCCGTTGAGGTGCACGACCTGATTGATGGGGTCCCAGCCGGGGCGGCCGGCGGCGACCCAGTCGGAAATGTAGTCGCGGGGCGGCGTGTAGTTGGGCCGGTTGCCGTTCATCTTGTAGTAGAGGTAGGAGGCGCTGATCGTCGTGGAGCGGAACGGCTGGTACTTGATCATGCCGTTGTAGCGCTGGTTGTTCACGCCGGAGGTCTTGCGGACGAAGCCGTCGTGCTGGAAGGCCGCGCTCCCGCGGATGGCGAGGACGCCTTTCTTGAGCACGCGGTTCATGTCGAGGCTGGTCCGGTAGCCCTCGTAGCTGTCGACGCGGGCCTCGGCGCGGGAGCGGTCGCGGGTGAGGTTGGCGGAGACGGGGACCTGGTTGACGGTGCCGGAGGGATTGCCGAGGCCGAAGACGTTGGCATTGGGCCCGCGGCTGACCTCGACGCCCTCCATGAGGAGCGGATCGAGAGGGTTGCGGCCCATGGTCTCGAAGTTGCCGAAGGAGATGTTGGCCGAGGCGATGCCGCGCACGCGGTTGGCCTGCGTGGGGTTCATCTGGACGTTGTCGGTGAGCTGACCGTTGCGGTCCATCACGTAGTCGGTGAAGGTCCCGGAGCCCTCGGTGCTCGCGGTGTAGAGGAACACGTCGTTGATATCGAGCATCGCGAAGTCCTGCATCTGCTCCTTGGTGACGACGGAAAGGGAGGCGGGGATGTCCTCGAGCTTCGAGTTGAAGCGCGTGCCGGACATGCTGTTGGAGGCGAAGTAGCCCTTGGTGTCGGAGACGACCTCGAAGGGCGAGAGGGCGACGATTTCGTCGGGGGCGGTGCCGGCGGCCGGGGCGGCCGCATCGGCGGACTTCTTCAGGTCGGCGTCGAGGGCGGCCTGTTCGGCGGGGTCGAGGCGGCCGTTTTTGTTGGTGTCGTATTTCGCGAGGGTGACGGCGTCGACCGTGGCGCCCGGGGCGACCTGGGCGCGGACGGTGGGCGTCGCGAGCAGGAGGAACGCGGCGGGGAGGGCGAGGGTGCGGCAGAGGGCCGCGGGCAGTCCTTCGAGGTTTTTCATGAGAGCGGGGGAGGAGACGGACGGAGGGTTTGGGTGGGCAGGGTGGCGGAAACTTCCCGACGAATGGCGGAACGAAAGCACGCCGCCGGACGGGGAGGGGTGAGGGTCACACAATTAAGGACACGTGTCGTAGTCGAGAAGACCGGCCCGGTTCAACCGAAAACTGTGCGCAGAAATTGCGGAAAGGACGGCGCGGGTTGCGGGGCGGAGGGGATGGGACGACGGTGACGAATCCGCCCGAAGGCGGCGCCCACCGCTCACGGACGCCGGTCGGTTAGGTTTTCAGTCGAACGCGCTGAAGCGGTCGCGATCCTTCCAGTACGGGCATTTCGGGCAGGCTTCGCCACTCGGGTAGTCGATGCCCTCCTCGTGCGGGCAGCCAAAAATCTTGTCGACCATGATGAGCGAGCGGACCTCGTGCTCCCGCAGGCGGGCGAGCACGTCCGCCTGGACCCCGAGATGGTAACGGACGTCTTTCTCTTCGTTGAAATAGCGATGGATCGTGCCTTCGTCGCCCTCGCGCAAAAAGATGCCGAGGACGGCCTTGGTCGCCCGTTTGTCGTCCGGGCCGTAGAAGGCGAGCGTGGCTTTCGGAAATCCCTGGTCTCCGCCCTTCGCCTTTTTCCTGAGTTGGGTGATGAAGGTTGCCATGGGAGGTACGGTGAGGCTGTCGACGTCTTGGGCCGGATCAGTTTTCGTCTTCTCTGATTAGGTGATTCTGCAGGATGCCCGGGTGACGGGTTCGGGTCGTACTGCTTGTTTACTGGAGATAGAAGCAGATCGCGAAGATTGTCGCGAAAGCCGAGTAGTTCGCGATGGGGCACCAGCGGGCCCAGGTCAGGGATTTCCTCTTCGCTCCCGTAATGCCGAAGAGGGAAATCGCGGAGCCGAGAAAGGCCAGCAGGGCACCCGGTCCGAGGCGGAGGTACGCATCGAGATGGCCGACAAAGGACCGGGAACCCGGCGTCGTGAACGGCAGGCTGAGCACAATCAGGAACCAGGAGCCAGCGGCCGTGGAAACGAGCAGCAGCTTCGCGAAGGCCGCCGAAAGGCCGCGAAGCTGGTCGTCGGGCGGAAGTTCGTAGGGTGGCAATGGCATCGAAGCTTTGCGGAGTATGGCAGTCTTCCACGCCCGGGCCGGCAGGGTCGCGGGCGCAAGAAGCGCAGACGCGGATGATGATAGTATGACGGGTGGCGGGGTAAAGGGCCAAAGCGCCGGCAGGCGGGGGGAGGTTTGCCGCGCATCCAGGAGCCCGGCGCAGCCGCGATGCGATGCGAGCGGGGCGTGGCCGGGAACCGGCCCAAGCCGTCTCCTCCTCCGCAGGGGCAGGCCGACAGCGGTTAGTTCTTTGGTTAAACTTAATTATTGATTTATGTTCTAAAAAAGAACATAATGGGTGCCAGGCTCGAATAAGAAACCCGATGAACCCGGACCGACACCGCTGCCGGACTGCGACCCTCCATCGCGAGACGCGACTGCGTTTCGCCATGGAGCGCAGGGCCTGGCGTGGACACAAGCGGTCCATGTTCGGAAGGGGGGGAGGGCAGCGCCGCCGGGCAAATCCGATCCGGGCAGATCGCACCAAATCCAGGTAAATCCGACCGGATCAAACCGGCGGGGAGCGCTCCGCCTTACCCAAGGCTTCGGAGCGGGGGCCCACGGAACACACGGAAGACACGGAAAACGACCCCCGGCAATCCAGGGGGAGGAACCACGGAACACACGAAAAGAAGGCCCGTGGCGTGGTGGAGCCTGCGGAGGGCCGCGTTGGGAGGCGGGGGGGCGTCCGCGTGCCGGGGGGGAATTCGGCCCAATCCAAGTAAATTGCCCCAGATCCAAGTGAATCCAACCCGATCAAACCTGCGGGGAGCGGCCGTTCCTTCGCCAAGGCATCCGCCGTCGCGGAAGCTTGGCCGGACAGGTCAGAGCGCGGATTCGAGGAAGGCCGGGAAGACACCGGCGAAAGGCGGCCGAAACGAGGTGGCCGGGATGAACCACGAGATCCACGAAGCCTGCGTAATCGCGGCGTCGGGACCGATGGCCGAAAGGGGGATCAATCCCGGCGGATCCGACCAAATCCAAGTAAATCCGACCAAATCCGACCTCCGCCAAGCCTTGGATCTCTTTTCCTGGTCTTCCGTGTGGCCCTTCGGGCCCTTCTCCGCGCTTTTGGCGATCAGGAGACGGGATTCCGCAAACCCTCCCGGTTTGCAGAAGATCGACGCGGTCGATCAGGGCTCACGGGGCCCGTCTCCGTGCCAGGCGGCCGAGGCGACCAAACGGGACTGGCGGCATGATCGGGGGAAATCCGACCGAATCCGACCAAATCCGACCAAATCAAGGTGGATCAAGGTGGATCCGACTTCACCGGGGAAACCGGCCCTGAGGCGTCGATGCATTGTGCATCCTTTTGGGTGCCGGGCTCCGCTCACGGGCGCTGGCTGCCGCGCGCGGAGCGCAGGGGGACGCAGGGTTCCCGATCCACTCGCTCACGCTCGCGGCTACCGGGATGGCGGAGCCGGGTCGGCTGTTGGTGGGTTGGATTGCGGCGCGGCCGCTCAACGCGTGACGGATGCCCTGAAGCGCCTGCGAGCAGGCGGGCTACCGCGGACGAGGTTTCGCTCAACCGTGGTCCATCGAATGCGGCCACGGGGCGGCGTCCGCAAGACAGACGCCCTACAGGTCGAAGGTGGCTTGGAGGATGAACTGGCGCGGGTCCACGATGCGGTAGGCGTTGGGCGTGCCGTCGGGGAAGGCGCCGATGGGCTGGAGGCGGCCGCCCTCCTGGATGTTTCTCACGTTGAGCTGGAAGTTGGCGCCGACCTTGTCGTTGAAGAAGCGGGTGCGGTAGCCGATGAAAGCGTCGAAGTAGGCGTGGGCCCGGTCGTAGATGGGACGGCTGGCGTCGAGCTCGGTGATCGTGGCGGGGAGCGACTGCTTGCCGTAGTAGCCGATCGCGCCCTTGTCCTCCCAGCGGATGGCGCCGCCGATCTTCATTCGTTTGAGAAAGTCGATGTCGGTGAGGCCGCCGAGCTGGTAGTTGGTGCTGAGGCGGAAATTGTAGCGGCGCACGCTGGGCCGGGACTTGCCCTCCTGCTGCTTGATGACGCGGTAGGGGGCGTCGACGAAGGTCGCGTAGTTCTGCTGGGGCGTCTGCGAGCCGCCGTAGCTGTGCAGCCACCAGAGATGCTGCGGATTGGTGGCGTCGGGGGCCCAGCCCTGCGAGGCGCCGGTGCCGAGGTTGGGGTCGCGGTTCGGATCGACGAGGGAGGTCCAGACCGGCATGCGCTGATCGATCCACTGCTGCACGGCATTGGAGATGTTTACACTCGTGGATTTCGTCTCGGTGGCGGAGCCGGAGATGGTCCAGAAACGCGTGGGGTTGTAGTTGAGCTCGATCTCGGTGCCCTTCGCGATGACGTCGTTGGTGGCGGCGATGCGGCCCGCCTGGAAGTTGGCGAGCATCTCGTCGTAGAGTGCGACGGGGATCTGCATCTGCTGCGCGACGGCCGAGCGGACCTGGGCGTCGGTCCACGTGGGGTTGAGCAGGCGGAACCAGCTGTCGGCGCGGTCGTAGAGCTGGTAGTTGTCGGCGGAGACGTCGAAGTCGAGGCGCATGACGCGCTGGGCGACCGTGTTGGCGTCGCCGTCGCGGGCGTTGAGCTGCTTGTTTTCCCAGTGGTTGACGCGGGCGACGACGCGGCCGTCGAACATGTTCAGCCAGAAACCGTAGTCCTTGCCCTCGCCGGTGATGTTGGGGAGGGGCTTGAGGAAGAGGTCGACGGCGGGGGCCTGCGGGATGAAGTTGTCGGACTGGTTATAGGTGACCGCGAGGCCGCGGACGGTGTCGGCGAGGAACTTCTTGATGCCGGTGCCGCGTTCGGCGGCCTCGGTGACGAAGGGGAGGTCGCGGAACGGGCGCACGACGACGCCGGCGGTCTTGGTCTTGCCGGTGTTGTAGCGATAGTCGCCGGCGGCCCAGTGATTGATCACGTCGTAGTCGAACTGGGTGTTGCCAGTCTTGAGCTGCACGGGATTCAATCCGTTCTTCGAGTAGACCTTGTCCTCGCGGATGCCGAAGGTGGTGACGACCTTGCCCTCGAGGAAGTGGCTCTGGATGACGCCGCCGGGGGTCTTGATGATCTGCTTCAGGTTGCTGTTGCCGCCGGTGGCGTCGGTGGTGGCCATCTGGCTGAGCGTGGCGGGCTCGCGGGTGAAGACGCCGCTGCCGGCGACGGGCACGCCGCTCGCGAGGGTGTAGCCGCCCCAGACGAAGGGGTAGGAGCCGTACTTGAAATCGCCGGGGGCGTAGTCGACGTTGGAGCCGCTGGCGTCGCCGACGTAGTAGCGGAAGTAGCCGCGGGTGATGTTGGCGCCGGCCTGCGGGCCGCCGCCGACGCTGCTCTGGACGGCGCGGCCCTGGTTGGCGGCGAAGCCGGTGAGGCCGGTGG
>JAPLTR010000700.1 GCA_026398065.1 Verrucomicrobiota bacterium
CAGAAGCTCCCCTTGGTCTTCCTGCCCGACGGTCCCCGGCTGATCAAGAAGTGGGCTGAGTGGGTTCGAAACGGCGATCCTGCGCTCATGGTGAGCGTGGATCCCTATCAACTGAAAGTGACCAACGGGATCTGCCGTTGCACCCAGACGATTTCCTTCGGGCTCAACTGAAAATCGGGGCTCGCCGCCGCCGGCCCGACCTCCAGATGGCGGGAGGGGATCGGGCAGGAAGGCGGTTTCCCAGGGCGGCCGCCTCCGAGCGGGCGGACTGAACCCTGACGAGCGGCCTTAAGCCGGATAAGGAGCCTTACTTGCCCAGGTCCGCCGTCGTGGCCGGGACGAACGGTTTGGCCGCGTCGCCGGTCCAGCGGTACAGCGTCAGGTCGCCGGACTGGCTGCCCTTCGTGCCCGAGTTCACCGCGAGATAAAACAGCCCGTGGCCGATCGGCTGGAGGCCGACGTCCGATTTCTGGTTCCAGCCGCGGATGCCCGTGGCGGCGTCCTTCAGGCCGTCGGCCGCGAGCGTCAGGAGCTGGCCCTGCTCGGTGCCCTGGCCGCCGGGGCCGGGCACGCCGACGAGATCGCCGCGGGTGACCGGCGTGCGCGCGTCGACGGCGAACATCAGGTAGTTGGGAAACGCCGGCTTGGTGCCCTTGTACACGCCCATGAACCAGCGCTGCAGCCCCTCGTCGTAGGCGAGGTTTTGCACCCCGAAGGTCGTGTTGCCGGTGCGCACGAAATATTTGCCGTGGGCTTCCGCCGGGCCGCTGTGGTGCGGCGCGGCCTCGGTGAGCGGACGTGCGTGGCGGGCCCAGTCGGTGATGTCGTACTGCAGCAGGACCTGGTGGTCGTTGTCGGTGCGGGCGGTGTGGGCGTAGATGCCGTAGGCGACGGTCAGGAAACGCGGGCCGTCGGTCCGGCCAAACTCCGGGCCAAACGCCACGCCGTCGATGCCCGAGCAGCCGTAGCGGTGGTCGGGCGTCTTCGCGACATCGCCGTCGAACACCCCGTTGCCGTCGAGGTCGGCCGCGTAGTCCTTCACGACCTCCGGGAGATAGACCGTGCGGAAGATCTCCGACTGCGCGACGTCGATCCCGACGCGGTCGATCCGCCCCACGTCGATCACGGCGATGTAGAAGGCCCGGTCCTTCTTGTATTCGAGCGAGCCATACAGGCGGCCGTCGCGCGGGTTGAAGTCGAGGTCGCCGAGGTGGCCGGCCCAGCCGACGAGCGTGCCGACGAGTTTCCCGCTGAAATCGTATTTCGCGAGCAGCGTGGTGAACGAGAGGACGAAGGTCAGGCCCATGCGCGTGACGATGGTGAAAGCGCCGGGGCCGAGGCCGGGCCGCGGGCGCGACGCCGGCGGCGGTCTGGCCGGAAAGCGGCGCCAGGAGGCCGAGCGCCAGCAGCGGCCACGCGCCACGGAATAAACAACGGAGCCCGCGGGGAGGAGTGAGGTTTGACATGGGTGAAGGGTTAAAAGAGCCGCCTCCGCGGTTAGTCAAACCTCCCCTCCTGCGGTGCAGAATGGTTATACGGCCGGTGGGTATTCGACCCCCGCCGTCCCTCGTAAAACGGGTGGTCGGAGGGTCGCGGAGCGGCGTTTGCCGCCTTCATTTTTTCACCCACGGCGCGAGCGTGCTGACGCGCAAATGGCCTGACCCTTGCTCGATTTTCGTTCAACCCTTCTTGGGTGAAACTGTTCTGTTGGCTCAACCCCTCCCTCCTCCTCGCGTTCGCGCTGGTCGGGAGCGCCCTCCCGGCCCTCCCGCTTCCAGCCGCCGACGCCCCGCCCGCCGCCGGCTATCTGCCGCTCGCCAGCGCGCGCGCCGCCGGGATCGCGGACCTGGTGCTGATCTATCAGGGCGGCACGCACCGGCTGCCGTGGACGTCCGACCAACTGGCGCCTTATGTCAGCTTCACGGACCCCGCCTCCGGCCGCGAGGAATGGCTCTTCGACGGATTTCTCTTCATCGAGTTTAAGGACGGTCGCGGCCATGAGTTCGCGCGCGGCTACAAGCAACAGTCCGCGCGACAGGAGGACTGGCAGTGGCTGCTCGACCGCGCCTTCGAACGCGACCGCGCCATCGACGCCCTCGACCAGGCGATCGCCCGCGCGGTCAAACGCGGCGGTGCGCCCGCGCGTCCGCGCTCCGTCGTGCTCACGCTCCCCGAGCCCATCTACGAGCAAAAGGACTGGGGCGCGCTCGGCGGGCGGCCCCTCGATTTCGCCCAGCCCGACGACCGCGTGGCCGCCTGCGCGTGGTATGTGAAAACTGCGCTCGCCCGCTGGCAGGCGCTGGCGCCGCGCCACCTCACGCTCGCGGGTTTTTACTGGGTCGCCGAAAACGCCCACCACGCCGACGAAATCCTGCCGCGCATCGCCGCCGACGTGCACCGGTCCGGCCAGCGCTTTTTCTGGATCCCGTACTGGCAGGCCGCGGGCGCGGCGAAGTGGAGCGAACTCGGCTTCGACGCCGCCTACCAGCAGCCCAACCACTTCTTCAACGCCAAGGTCGCCGATGCCCGCCTCGACGCCGCCTGCGCGTTTGCCCGGACCCGCGGCCTCGGGTTGGAATTCGAATGCGACGCCCGCGCGATCACCTCGCCCGACGTCTTCCGTCCGCGGCTCGAAAGCTACCTCGGCGCATTCGAACGCCAGGGCGTGCGCACCGCCGCCGCGATGGCCTACTACGAAGGCGGCAGCGGACTCCTGCAAATGGCGCAGAGCCAGGACCCGGCCGTGTCCGCGCTCTACCACCGCGTCGCCCGCTGGGTGGCCACGCGCCAGCGCCAGGCGGACGCGGCGCCGACCGCCGCCCCGGAGCGACCGTGAGGTGAGGGGCAGGCGCCCTCACGCTCAGGTCACCGGCGTTGTTTCGCCGAGTGCGAGGTTCAAAATTTGACCACTTATTCCGGCCCCGTGAATCGTATCACGTCTCGCCTTGCAAGTCGCTTGGGCGTGGGATGGCATGTGTCCCCTGGTAACCCAATCTTCGATGTACCCTCAGCTTTCCTTGCTCGATTTTGGCCGCGGCGCCGCGCAACAAGAAGAGAATTTGCGGCAATTTTTCTATAAGTCGGGAGCGTATCAACAAGCGATATCAGGCGATATTTATCTGATCTTAGGAGCGAAGGGTGCTGGAAAAAGCGCTATTTTTCAAAGGCTGAAGGAGGAATTTACAAAAATCCCGACATTTGAGGCGCCAAGTGCGGTTATTATCGACGAGCCTTTTAGTCTTCGCGATTTATGGCCGGTCATTTCTCCGGTCAGTCAGTCTCGTACCAATCTTTGGAAGTTATACTTTGCGAGTCTTGCGGCTGCGAAAATGGTAGACGATCTGCCTAGTAACGACCCTTTGGCTGAAAAATGTTGTCGATTTCTTGCGAGATGGGGTTTGATGAGCGAAATTCCGACGAAATGGCAGGAGCTTCGCGCGTTAAAAGTTAAAGTGGGTTACGGGAACTGGATAAGCACGGAATTTCCGCCGAAATCTGCGCTTGGAATCGGAGAAATTGACGCCGTGTTAATGGCTGTTTCCAGGCACTTTTCGGACCGTTCGGGAAAATTGTGGCTGTGTGTCGACTCTCTTGATGAGGTGACGATTGATGGTCAGCCGGATGCATCGACCGAAGATATACTCGGCGATTGCATGAAAGCTGTCGGTTAGCCGTGCCCATGCCGGTGGCCACGGTTGAATACTCGGGTAGGATTTCGCCTTTTTGCTTTTCTTCTTTTCAACAGAAGTAAGTAGTCGGGTACGGGTGTCCCTTACAGGGACACACCCGACATGGTTTGGGTAATGTATTGCCGAGGGATCTCGTTCATTTTTGCATTCAAACGAAAAGAATTCAGGAAGCCTTTGAAATTCAGGGAACGAATAGCCCGCGTGATCACAAGTTATTGAGTGCGAAGGCTATTAGTGATGGTTTGGTTGAGACGGCTAACGCAAAGTTAACAGATTTTTTGAATGTCTTTAAGATGTTCAGCTTGACGATAGACCAGCTAAGAGGGCATTCATCCGCTACTATCTCTCGCAAGGACCTGGCGCTGGCGTTTGGCAAGTCTGATCTTGATGCATCGATTATAATCGCGGACCTTTGGAAGGTCGGCGTCTTGAAGATCGCTGATAGTAAGTCCATTAATCATTCGGTGGTTTTTGAAATCCCGTATCTTTACGCAAAAGCATTAAACCTGGGAGCTTAATTATGTCCGAAGAATCTGTTGAATCAACTGCTGTGCCTAAGGGGAGTGACCAGCCGCGGGTAAAATCCCAAAAGCTTGCGGCTCACTATGCGCTGCCTCTTTCTTCGGTAGAGGCGATTATAAAAATCATTAAAGGTTATGCGGTGGCCTCGAACGGGGGTGAGTCAGCTGTTAACTATAAGGATGTTGCGAGCGCGACTGGTCTTACACCGTCCGTAGTTAGTCGTAATAACACTTTTTTGGCTGAGTCGCAAATCATTACATCTCCAAAGTATGGGTTTTACATTCCAAGTGAGGCTACTGTTAAGTTTGCTCGTGAGTCAGCGTGGGATGAGCCGAATGCGAAGAGGCATTTAAGAAGCATTGTTAAAGGCACTTGGTTTGGCAGTCTTGTGGCGCAAAATTTTTCAATGCGGTCTACTCTGTCTCGAGACGACTTGAAAAAAGTTTTGGCGATAAAGTCTGGTGCGTCGGAGGGTGATTCAGACTCTCTCAGTAAGCTGATTGATTTTTTGTCATACATTGGGATAATTTCGGAGTCCGAAAACGGCGTGTTCAGTCGGCAAACGGAGGTAGACGTTCCAGTTTTAGCGGATCCGATTAATGTAGTGGCCTTAGCGAAAGAAGGCGAAATCCCTTCAGAGAAGAGGCCTGAGCGTCGACCGGAGAATTGCCCGCAAGGCACTGGTACGTTGGGATCTTTCGCTAGAGTTCAGATCAATTTGAATATCACAATTGCCAGCATTAGTGAACTTAACGACGGAGATGCTTTAAAGCTGCGTGCATGGATTCAAAATGTACTGAGAGGCAATGACTGACAGGGGCCCGAAGAAGTGGTCAAACTTTGCACTTTGCACCCACTTCGCCAACGAACGCTGCATCGATTGAAGATGCGGGGGGCTTTACCGACCGCGGCCGTCGGTCCCGTTTGTCATCGCCATGGGAGCTTTGTCTGGCCTGTCTGCGAACACTTGGCGCTAAAGCGGACGCCGCCGATCGTCACCAAACGCGGGCGCTCGGATTTGGTGGGATCGATTCCCAGCAGCGAGAGGTTTTCCTGCAAGGCCACTTGTCCCTGGCCGGAATCCGCGAGGTGCGCGACGCGGGCACGGCTCTCCGTATGGAAGGCCTTCGCGTAAGCGACAGCCTCCCGTTGGCGGCGCCAAGTTTCGAGCTGTTTGCGGATAATCAGCACGGCTTTACGGTAGGCGCACCGGTATATAGGTCAACCGGGATTGGGTGGTTGTGCGGACACCGCCGAAACTTGCCTTCGACTTGTGCCCGCCGCTGCGGCCGAGAGCCGGGATTGACCGGCGGTGGTGGCGGCGGTTCGCTGGCTTCGGTTTGACCGCGCACACGGTCTGGCCTACGCCATCGCCATGAAAATGCGGGCCTTGATTCTGGCAGGAGTTTCGTTGGCGGTCGCGGCCTTTGCCGGGGAGTCGACGGGCGAACTGCGGGCGAAGGCGGACGGCGGCAGTGCCGAGGCGCAATTCAAACTAGGCGAAATCCTTTTTGATTCGGACGACAAGGGGCAGGCGGTGAAATATTGGACGCGCGCGGCGGAACAGGGTCACGTCGAGGCCCAGCTTCAGCTGGCGATCGCGCTGACCGAGGTGCAATCTGCGATCCCGAACGATTTCAAGGCGGCGGCCAAATGGTTCCGACAAGCCGCCGCCCAGGGAAACCGGCACGCTCAATTTCAGCTCGGTCTGCTCTATGCCGAAGGGCAGGGGGTTCCTCAGGACCTGGTCCTGGCTCAGGCGTGGTGGAACATCGCCCGTTCGCAAGGCAGCGAGTCCGCGAAAGTACAGTTGCCTGGTCTCGAAGCCAAAATGACTCCGGAGCAACGGGCCGAGGCGATGAAGACCGCCACCGCGCTTTTCGCGGAAATCGAGCGCAACGAACAACTCGCGGGGGAGGCCAGGCGGAAGGCCGCGACCGGGGGCGATCAGCCGGAAAATGCGGGACGGCCCAAAGTGGAATCGGAGCGACCGTCCGTGACTTCGGCGGGTGGCAAATCGACCGACGAGATTGACCCGCAGCGTCCCCGGCCAGCCGTCGTGAAGCAGCGGCAAGTGAGGCCGGCCATCCTCGCCGAGCGACTGGCGGGAACGCCGCACATCCGGCCGACCGCGGTGGATGCGCGGTGGAATGTGCACGCCGCCTATTTGATGCGCATGATCGAATCCGTACAAATTCAGTGGGAGCGCCTGGTGGCGGAGAGCAAAGTCCAACCGGCGTCGGGCAGCGCGGTGAGCGTGAAGTTCATCCTGAATTCCAAGGGAGAGATTGCGAAGGTCGTGAAGGTCGAGAGCACCGCCAACACCGCGACATCGCGGGCGAGCGTGAACGCCCTCACCGGCCGCGTGTCCTACGGGCTTTGGACCGACGCGATGAAAGCGACGCTCGGCGAGCAGCAGGAGATGACCTTTACATTCTACTATCAGTAGGCGGTGGCGTGCGGTGGGATCGGGGCCGTGGTGGGATAATGTAAGAGTTTTTAGGGTGCGGAAAGCGGGTCGGGCTTGGCCCTTTGCATTCGTGCGGCCAATGGTATCCCGTCTGCGGGCCGAGGGGGACGCAGCGCGCGGGGACTGTCGGCCGATCGTCCTTCACGCTTTTCGGCTGTGCATCTCACGCGGTCGCTGATCAACCTTCATCCAATCTTCTGTGTCCCTGCCGGCTCCGATGAAAGCCCTCCGTCGCGTTGTTCCCCGATTTTGCCTCAGGCCTGGGGGCGGCGGGCGGGCCGACGCCGGCGTGGTCCGGCCTGACGGGCCGCTGGTCGCATGAAACGCTTCCGCTTTTTTCTCCTCGGTGCGCTGCTCCTGGCCGGGTGGCTGCTGTGGCGCGATTGGGCGTCGCCGAGCGCGCCGACGGCGGTCGCCCCGCCGGCGAAAGCGGCCGCGCCGCGCGTTGCGATCCCGCCGCCAGCCAGGCCCGCCTCCGTGGGGCAATCCCGTCCGGCGCCTCCCGCGGTGCCAAGCCCGGAGCCGACCCCGGAGACGCCGGCCGTCTTTTCCCGCGAGGAGGCGAAGCGGTATCTCGACAGGATTGTCGCCCAGATTTATCCGGCCGGAGCGACCTTGCCGAAGCTCGACTTTCAGCCGGAAGACACGGCGTCGGCCGAAGAAAGGCGCATGATCCTGGAGGCCCGGCAGGCTTCGGCCAAAGCCGGGCGCCTGTTGATCGTGGTCCGCATCGAAGACAGTCGGCTCCATTTTTTTGAAGGCGGGGGCGATTTCCCCCGCGACTTTGTGCCCGCGCATATCCGCGTGAACCTCACTGAAGAGGATTGGGAGGCGTTTCAGGTGCAGATGACCGTCGCCTCGGTCGTGAAGGGCCTGCGTCGGCGCTAGAGCATTTTTGTGGGTGCCGTGGCCGGTGATCGCGGGGTAGGCAGCCCGCTCGAGGGCGCTTCGCGGAGAGCGGAGCACGCGAACGTGAGCGGCTGGTCTGCGGAGGAGCGCCTGCGAGCAGGCGGCCCTCCTGGCAAACCGCCCTCCCGAAGGACCTTTCCGCGGACGCTGAATCGGTGAGCGCCGAATTGGAACTACGCCAGCCGCCCTCGCCGGACGCAGGCGGCGTGATCCCGGCCCGCGCTCCTCCCGGGGGAGCGGGCGTTTGATCGGGTGGATAACTTTTAGAGCTTTTTTGATTGATAAATGTTCTAAAAAAGAACAAACTGTGGTTCGTAATCTTCCACCCACCCACCGATGTCGACGGATCACCCAGGATTCCGGGAGTTGTCCGTGCGCGGACGCCCTGCGGCCGCGTTCGGCTTCCGGCTGGCCGGGTCGGGCCGGGCGGGTGCGGGGAAATCCGACCAAATCAAGGTGGATCAAGGCAGTGGGGGACCACGAAACACACGAAAGACACGAAAAGGGGGCGGCGAGCTCATGAAAGCCCGGAGGGTTGAACAGGAGGAAACGGAGCGCACGGAGCACGGCACCCGGTCGGACACTCCGTGTCCTCATGTAAAATCTGCCGCCTTGGATCAGGACGGGCTCGGGGTGCATCCGATCAGATCCGACCAAATCCGGGTAAATCCGACCAGATCAAGGTGGATCAAGGTAGTGGGGGACCACGAAACACACGAAAGACACGAAAAGGGGGCGGGCGAGCTCATGAAAGCCCGGAGGGTTGAACAGGAGGAAACGGAGGGCACGGAGCACGGCGCCGGGCCGGAGACTCCGTTCTCTCCGTGTCCTCATGTAAAATCTGCCGCCTTGGATCAGGACGGGCTCGGGGTGCATCCGATCAGATCCGACCAAATCCGAGTAAATCCGACCAGATCAAGGTGGATCAAGGTAGTGGGGGACCACGAAACCCACGGAAAGGGGGCGGCCGGCTCCAACGGGAGTGAATCGGCCGGGAATCGCACAGCGGGCGAATCAGCCGGAAGGGAGCAGGGGTGGCGGTTGGGCCACTCGCTCACGCTCGCAGCCACGGGCTGGGGAAAGACCCCATGCCGGGTTGATCGGAGCAAATCCGACCAAATCCAGGTAGATCGCACCGCATCAAACCTCACGGCCGACGGGGTACGCGGTAGGGACGCCTCTCCGAGGCGTCCGTGGTCGGTGGCACGTCAGGTTTGCGGATCTCCTGCCGGACGGCTCGGAGAGCCGTCCCTACCCTCAATCGTCCGGCAAATCCGAGGGAATCCGACCAAATCGCACCAAATCCGACTCCAGCCAGGCGCACGCAGTCCCGCCGGTCCGGGCTCAATGCACGACGATCGACTCGAAGCCGGGCGGGTGGGTGGGGGCGCCGTCGGCGGGTTTCACCGGGGTGTTGGTGAGCGGGTAGGTGAAGCGCTGGCCTTCGTAGTTTTTGAAGACGACTTCGGTGTCGGTGATCTTTTCCACGTAGTCGGGATTGACCGGGACCTTGCCGCCGCCGCCGGGGGCGTCGATCACGTACTGCGGCACCGCGTAGCCGGTCGTGTGGCCGCGGAGCGCGCGGATGATCTCGATGCCCTTGCGCACATCCACCTTGAAGTGCGCGCCGCCCGTGATCAGGTCCATCTGGTAGATATAGTAGGGGCGCACGCGCATCCGGAGCAGGCGGTGCACGAGGGCCTTCATCACGTCGGCGTCGTCGTTCACGCCGGCGAGGAGGACGCTCTGGTTGCCGAGCGGCACGCCGGCGAAGGAGAGGCGTTCGCAGGCGGCCTTCAGTTCGGCGGTGGCCTCCTTCGGGTGGTTGACGTGGATGCTCATCCAGATCGGGCCGTACTTCTTGAAGATCTCGCAGAGCTCAGGCGTGATGCGCTACGGCAGAAACACCGGGATGCGCGAGCCGATGCGGATGAACTCGACGTGCTTGATCGCGCGCAGGCGGGAGAGCAGGTGCTCGAGTTTCTTGTCGGAAAGGAGGAGGGGATCGCCGCCGGAGAGGAGCACATCGCGCACCTCGGGGTGCGACTCGATGTAGCGCAGGCCCTGCTCGTATTCCGGGTGAAAATTGTAGTCCTGGGCGTTGGAGACGAGGCGGCTGCGTGTGCAGTAGCGGCAGTAGGCGGCGCAGCGGTCGGTCACGAGAAACAGCACGCGGTCCGGGTAGCGGTGGACGAGACCGGGGACGGGCGAGTGCTCGTCCTCGCCGAGCGAGTCGAGGCGCTCCTCCTCGCTGAGGACCATCTCGCCGGAGCGGGGGATGACCTGCTTGCGGATCGGGCAGTTGGGGTCGTGGCGGTCGATCAGGTTGAAAAAGTAGGGGGTGATCGCGAGGGCCAGCTTCTGGTTGGCGAAGATGCAGCCGGCCTTCTCCTCCGCGGTGAGCGTCATGAACTGCTCGAGCTGGGCGACGGTGGTGATGCGGTTCTTGAGCTGCCACGTCCAGTCGCGCCAGTCGCTCTCGGGGATGTGTTGCCAGAGACCCTGGCCTTCGAACCAGGTGGCGCGATCTTCGGTGTAGGGCATCGTTGGGCGACAGTTAGGAAGCTAACCAAAATCTGTCAAATGGAGCCTGCAAATCCCTCCCTAGCAGCCGGCGCCGGGTTTATTGGAAAACCCTGCTCGCAAAGGGGGTGGTTCGGTGCTCCTATGTCATATCAGTGGCGTGAAGCAACCTTGCCCGCTGGCAAAGCTCACGCCCTTACCCCGCAACAAATTCATGTCGAACCACCACCACGGGGGCAAAGTGGAGCCGAAGTTCTCGGTCACGCTGTTTGCCATCACCATTGTTTTGTCCCTCGCCGGCGTCTGCGGCATCCTCGCCCTCGTGGCTCCGGGGGTCTGGCGGGCGCAGCTCGCCGCCCCCTGGTGGATGCTGGCCCTCGCGATCTTCGTCGTGCATTGTGCGGCGGGGACCTTCGAGTTCTTCTTCCACCGCTACATCTTGCACGCCCCGCTGCTCCCGTTTTTGAGCCGGTTTTACAAGCAGCACACGCTGCACCACGCCCTCACGCGCGTCGGTTTCCAGAAGGGCAAGAAGGGCCGCGAAGTGATGCCCTATCTCGTGGAAAACCACTACCCGATCGAGCACGAGAAGCAGTTCGAGGCCTCGTATTTCCCGTGGTACACGCTGCCGGTGTTTGCGGGGCTGGGGAGCTTCATCTTTGCGCCGGTGCAGTGGCTGCTGCCGCAGGTGCCGGTAATGCTCGCGGGTTTCTTGGGCATCGCGCTGTCGCTTTGCCTCTACGAACTCATCCACGCGGTGGAGCACTGGCCGCAGGCCACGTGGGACCGCCTCGTGGCGCAGCCCACGATGGGCCGCTTCTGGCGCAAGGCCTACGCCTTCCACCTCCGCCATCATGCCGATATCCGGTGCAACGAGGCGATCTCGGGCATCCTCGGCCTGCCGCTGGTCGATTTCGTGTTCGGCACCTACATCGATCCCGAGACGCTTTACACGCACGGCCGCACGGCCGAGCCCAAGGAGTTTGTGAGCCCGCGTCCGCGCTTCGCGATCATCCGCTGGCTGGACAAGCAGGCCGAGCTCTCGATCAAGCGCCGCCGGCAGCGGCACGCCGCGACCGAGCCGGCGGAAGCCGTCGAGGCCGAGCCGTCGCTGGCCGATCTGCCGAAGCTCGCCGCCCAGGCGGCGCGCAGCGTCCGCTCGACGACCTGATTTTTTCGCGTGCCGGGCACGCGTTTCCCCTTGGCAGGGGCCGGGCGACCTCTTTTCGTTCGGCTTTAATGTCCACGTCCAAACCCGCAGTTCTCGCGCTCGAAGACGGTTCCATTTTTCGCGGCCTCGCCTTCGGCGCGGATGCCACGATCGCCGGCGAGTGCGTGTTTAACACGTCGATGACCGGGTACCAGGAGATCCTCACGGATCCCTCGTACTTCGGCCAGATCGTCACGATGACCGCCGTCCAGATCGGCAACTACGGGATCAGCCCCGAGGACACCGAGGCCAAGGTGCCGAAGGCCAGCGGGTTCGTCGTGCGCGAACTCTCCCCGATCGTCAGCAACTGGCGCAGCCGCATCTCCCTCGGCGACTATCTCCGCCAGAACGGCATCCCCGGCATCAGCGAGGTGGACACCCGCGCGCTCACCAAGAAGCTCCGCGTCGACGGCGCGATGAAGTGCTGCCTGAGCACGCTCCCCCTCTCGGACGCCGAGGCGGTCCAGCGCGCGAAGTCCTGGCGGGACATGGCCGGCGCGGACTATGTGAAGGACGTGTCCTGCAAGACGCCGTTCATCTGGCGGGCCGACGACGCCGCCAACCACAACGCCCCCTATCTCCCCGTCGGCACGACGATGAACGCGCCCGCGGTGCCTGCGAAGAAGTTCCGCGTGGCCGCCTTCGACTACGGCGCGAAGCACAGCATCTACCGCAAGCTCGTGAACCACGGCTTCGAGGTGCAGGTCTTCCCCGCGACCGCGACCGGCGAGCAGATCCGGGAGCACCAGCCCGACGCGGTCTTCCTGTCCAATGGACCCGGCGATCCGGCCGCGCTGCCGTATATCCACAAAACGGTGACGAACCTGATCCCCGACTACCCGATCTTCGGGATCTGCCTCGGCCACCAGATGCTCACGCACGCGCTCGGCGGCTCGACCTTCAAGCTGAAGTTCGGCCACCGCGGCGGCAACCAGCCGGTGAAGAACCTCGAGACGGGCAAGGTCTCGATCACGGCGCAGAACCACGGCTTCGCCACCGATCCCGAGTCGTTGAAGAAGACGGATGCGCAGGTGACCGAGATCAACCTCAACGACAACACCGTCGAGGGTCTGCGCCACAAGAAGCTCCCGATCTTCAGCGTCCAGTACCACCCCGAGGCCGCCCCGGGCCCGAACGACGCCGACCCGCTCTTCGTCGACTTCTACAAGATGGTCGAGGCCCGCAAGGCCGGGAAGATCTGAGCGCCCGGTCCGCGCCTCACGGCGCGTACCAGAGCGACTGCCAGTAGCGGCGCTCGACCGCGTAGGGGTCGAGTGGATACGTGGCATGCTCGCTGCCGGCGGGCAGCACGCCGTAGCGCACCATCTCGCGCACCCAGTCGCGCCGCGGCTGGAAGCCGGGCATGTCGAAGCGCTTCACGCGGGCGAGGTGGTCCCGTCCGGCGACGCAGAGCGCGAGGAGTTTTTGGTAGTCGGCATCGCTCGTGTCGGCAAACACCGACGCGGGCTGCTTCGTCTTCGGGTCGCGACAGAGGCCCCAGCCGCCGGCGGACTCCGCGAGCGGTGCGAGCAGTATCAGGGATTTTTCGGGGCGCGAGAGGTTGAACACGATGTGCCGGCTTGTGAGCAGGCGGGGGTCGTGCATGTCGGGCCGCCAGAACGACACGCCGCGCTCGTCGGCCAGGGCGCGGGGCAGCGCGCGCTCCTTCTCCGAGTGACACGCCGCGCAGCGCCGCGCGATCGCGTCGCCCGCCGCGCGCGTGGCCGGCCAGTCGTGGTCCGTGTCCACCGGCTGGTTCTCCGCATAGGCGCCGATCATGCCGCTGCCGAGCGCCGCATAGGTGCCGGGATACGCCGCGCCCGAGTCGATCCAGAGCCGCAGGAGCCGGTGTTGGGCGGGCGTGGCCTTCACGCCGTAGTGCGAGCCATCGACCAGTTTGAGCAGCCGGCTCGCCGAGGAGCCGAGGCTGCGCGGCGCGTAGTTGCTCGTGGCCTTGTTGCGGCCGTCGGAGAAGAGGTGCGCGATCGTCAGCATGTAGTAGCTGTGGCTGTACATCGGCCCGCGGTCGCCCGTGAGCAGGAGCCGGCCCGCGCGCGGTCCGCCCGCCGCGGTGCGTTCGTAGCCGTGGCAGTCGATGCACAGCGCGTCGAGGACCGGCTGGATGTCGCGGGGAAAGTCGATCACGTCGGGCACGCCGGCGATGGGTTCGATGCGGCTCGCGGGCCGGGCGGTGGCGAGCATCGCGTAGCTGGCCGACGGCGTCTTCGTGCGCTGCTCATGGCAGCCGAGGCAACTCGTGACCTCGCCCGGCTGCACCGTGAGAAAACTCTGCATGCGTTTCACGGCGAGGTCCTGCCCGTCCAGCGCCACGAAGAAGAAGCTCCGCAGCGCCGGCAGCTCGAGGTACGCGGAGCCATCGGCCTCGACCGGCACGGTGCCGACGATGCGCTCGAGGGTGAAGGTGCCGCCGTAGCTGATCGGCTCCATGCCGCCCGTGTAGTGGATCGGCATCGGGAGGGTTTCGAGGACCAGCAGCTTCTTGATCTCGCCGGGCTTCACGCCGGCCATGTTTCGGCCGTCGTAGATGTCGGCGAGGATCAGCCGCCCCGTGGTCTCCGCGGGCCGGGTCCGGTCCGGGATGACGCGCTCGCGCGCCCGGCTCGTGAGGGGCCGCGGCTCGTGGATCTGCCAGCCCTCCTTGGCCTCGGCGGGAGTCAGACGGTAAATGGTCTGCTGCCGTCCATGCCCGTCGATCGCGACGACGCTCGCGCCCACGGCGGCGAGGAAACAGTCGGCGGAAAACGCCCACGGGTCGCGGAAGTCCGGCGCGCCCTTCGTGAATTGATGGGCCGACTCCCTGGCGTCGGGGCCGCCGCGGACATCGACCAGCGCGAGGTGCCCCGCGTGATCACGCCGGCCGTGGCCGGGGGAGAACACGGCGACCACGCGATCGGTGCCGGGCACGGGTTTGGCGTCGATCATGACGATGCCCGGATGCAGGTTGCCGTACCACACGGTCTGGGCCGTGCCGTCGGGATTGGCCGCCCACAGGTGGTGGTAGTCCACCTGGCTGCGGTCGACGTATTCCCAGCGCGTGTAGAGCAGCCGGCCGTCGGGCATTGGCCACGGCGTGTTGTCCTGCTCGTTGTTGCTGGAGAGCGCGCGGACATTGCCGCCGTCGGCGTCGCAGCGGTGCAGCACGGCGACCTGCGTGAGCCAGCAGTTGACCCAGCGTTTGCAGCGCGTGGAGACGAAGACGATGCCGCCGTCCGGCAGGTAGGTCGGCTCGATGTCGTCGTACGGGCCATCGGTGAGCTGCCGCAGTCCGGTGCCGTCGAGGGCGATCTCGTAGAGGTGATAGGCTTCCGTGCCGCCCCGCCGGTAGCTGAACAGGATCTTTTTCCCGTCGTAGTGGAGCTGGGGGTCGCGCACGCCGCCGCGCGGATCGTCGAGCAGCGTGGTCGTGCGGCCCGTGCCGAGGTGCCAGCGCACCAGCCGGCCGCCCTCGCGCCACGCCTTCCGCTCCGGATCGTGCGCATAGTATCCGATATTGGTGTACCAGTGGCCGTCGGTCTCGTTGGGTTTGCGCAGCGCGAAGACCAGCTCGTCGACGCCCGCCATCGGCCCGCCCGGCGCGCGGAACGTCGCCAGCAGGTCCGGCGCGGCAGGCGGGGTCGCAGCCGGCAGCGCGCCACCGCTGAGGAGGCCCAGCCACAGCACCAGACGACACGCGAGGGACCACCGGCCGGAGTTCGTGTTCATAGCGAGAGAAGGTACGCGACGAGGTCGTCGATTTGCGCCGGGTTGAGCTGCGAGGTGTGCCCGTGCCGGTCCTGGGGGTTGCGCTCGGTCAGCAGCGAGCGCAGGGAGACAGCGGAGCCGTCGTGGAGATAGGGCGCGGTGCGCCAGAGTTCGACGAGCGTCGGCGTGTCGAACCGCGTGGTGGCCGGCTCCCGGGCGTTGGCGGTGCCCACCGCGTAGCTGTGCAGGTCGGTGAAGTCGCGTCCCGTGTGGCACGACTCGCAGCCGACCAGCCCGTCGGCAAACAGCCGCCGACCGCGTTGCGCCGTCGCCGAGAGGCGGCCGTCCTCGAGCCGCGGGCTCGGTACGGGTCGCAGGGATTTCAGGTAGGCGTCGACCGCGGTCGCGACCTCCTCGGATTGCGCGGCGAACTGGATGTAGCGGAAACCCGAGCGCACGGCGACCTCGGCGGAATCGCGGATGCCGGTGCTCATCGCCGGGGGGGTGCGGTGCGCGAGCAGCAGGCTCTTCGAATTCTTGGGGTTGCCGATGCCGTCGTTGAGCAGGTCCCAGTTGAAGCCGTCGACGCGTGCATCCCACGAGTGACACGTGGCGCAGCTTTGCCAGTGCTGGAAGCACAGGGTCGCGTCGTTGAAGTGTTCCTCCCCGCGGCGCGCCAGCGAAACCGGGTGGTGCGGGCCCATCGTCATGAGCCGCGACGGCGCCGGCTTGGTGGTGAGGTCGATCGACTCCACAGCGTCCGAGAAATAGTCCGCCACCCACGCGCGTCCCGCGACGACCGCCAGCGCCCGCGGCCCCCGGCCCTGCAGGGGCACGCGCTGGCGCAGGCCGAGCAGGTACGTGAGATCGCTGGAGACGGCCTGGGCGGTCGCGGTGTTCGGGGCGGAGGCCAGTTTCCGCTGCAGCGCCGCCGCGTCGATCACGCTCACCTCATGGGTGCCCGCGTGGGTCACCAGCAGTTGCGCGCCATCGGGGGACCAGGCCACCGCCCAGGGATTGGCCGCGCCCGCATCGATCTCGTCGAGCACCAGCGTGGCGAGGCGCAGGGAGGCCACGTCGATCAGGGTGAGGGCGGCGTTGTTCATCCAGCCGTGCTCCACCTGGGTCGTCGGGAGCTGAAAGTGCGCGAGGTTGTGCGTCACCGCCACCGTGCGCCCGTCCGGCGAGACGGCGAGGCCGAGCAGCAGCCCGCTGCCGTTGGGCAGCTCGAGCGTCGCCACCACCGCGCGGGTGGACGGGTCGATCACGCTGACGGCGGCGGCGACGTGCGGCCGGTCGGCCGCTCCGCCCGGGAGATGATTGGCCACCCACAGCCGCCGCCCGTCCGGGGTGATCGCCGCCGCCACCGGCTGACGCACCACGGGAATGCGTGCCAGGGTTTTTCCGGTGCGAACGTCCAGCGCCGCCACCTCGTCGTTGAAGCGGTTGCAGACGAAGAGAGTGCCGCCATCCGGGCTGAACACGGGGGCCATCGTCGTGTGCCCGGCGGGCCAACGCGCGGTGATCTTGCCCGATTGCGTATCCACGAGGCAGACCGTGCTCTGCGGCGCCGCGCAGGTGATCGCGAGCGTCCGTCCGTCGGGCGAGAGCGCGAGTCCGGAGGGCGTATCCGGCAGTTCGATGCGGCGGCGCACGTCCCCCGAGGCGGTCAGTTCGACGACGCAGGCATCGGTCGCGCAGGCGACATAGATCGTCTGACCGTCGGCTGCGGCGACGAGCGCAGTCGGGGACAAGGGAGCTTCGGTCTTGCAGCCTGGCAACAGGAGCACGAGCGCCAGCGCGAGAAGCGCGCAAAGCGAGCCGGGTGGGGTGAGACCGCGACGGGAAAACATGACCGGGAACGGCTGCCGCCGAGACACTGCTCGAACTTCGCGCCATCCTCGGGCGTGTCGACGCCGATGGTCGGGTCGTCGGTCACGTCGCAGGCGATCTCGTAGCCGTTTTCGAGCACCCGCAACTGCTCCAGTTTCTCGATTTGCTCCAGCCGGCCCAAGGGGAGCTGGGCAAAGCGGTTGAGGAGGCTCGCGTGATAGGCGTAGAGGCCGAGGTGCCGGTAGCAGGGGTTGGCCGCCACCCAGGCGTCGTCGACCACGCCGCCGCGATCACGCGCGTAGGGCATGGGCGAACGGGAGAAGAAGAGGGCCCGCCGCGCCACGGGGGCCAGCACGACCTTGACCTGGTTGGGATTGGCGAAGTCCTCCGCGCGCTTGAAGGGGGTCGCGAGCGTCGCCATCGGCGCACCGTCCGCCAGCAGCCCGGCCAGGGCGCGCAGTTGCCCGCCGGTCACGAGGGGTTCGTCGGCCTGCACGTTGATGATCTTCTCAGCCTTCACGGTCCGATTGGCCTCGGCGATGCGGTCGGTGCCGCTTTGGTGGGCCCCGCTGGTCATGATGGCCTTGAATCCGGCCTGCGTAACGCATTCTCCCAGAAGTTCATGATCCACCGCAAACCACAGCGGAAACTCGGGGGCCTCCCGGGCGATCCGCTCCGCGACCCAGAGCAGCAGGGGGCGGCCCTTGATCTGGTGTAAGAGCTTGCGGGGGAAGCGGGTGGATTCTAGCCGACAGGGCACAATAATCGCGGTCTGGGCCATGATCTGGCATGGTGCCGGCTGGTTTTTGGGTTGCAAGCCCGTGCCTCCTGAGGGAGTTTGACCGGTCATCTCCGCCACCATGAACAAAAGCGACGCCACACCAGCTACTCAGCCCGTCACCAAGGAGCTGGTCGTGCAGAACAAGATGGGCATCCATGCCCGTCCCGCCGCGATGATCGTCCGCATCACCAACAAGTTCAAGGCGGAGGTCTTTGTGGAAAACAAGGACGAGCAGGTGAACGGCAAGAGCATCATGGGTCTCATGATGCTGGCCGCCGGCAATGGCTCGAAGGTCAAGTTCATCGCCACGGGCGACGACGCCCCGGCCATGCTGACGGAGCTCGACGCCCTGTTTGCCCGCAAGTTCGACGAGGCTTAGGGCGTTTCGCCCGTATCATCGTCTCCATCTGAGGCCCTACAGGCCGAAAAACCGCCGCGCGGTCGCGGTCGAGGCCGTGGCGAGTTCCTCGTAGCCGAGGCCGAACACCTCGCTGGCGGCATAGTCCGCCGTGTGGCGCACGTAACCCGGTTCGTTGGGTTTCCCGCGATGGGGCATCGGAGTCAGGTAGGGGGCGTCCGTTTCCAGCATGAACCGCCCGAGACCCTGTGCCTTGGCCGCGGCCCGGACGTTTTCCGCGCTCTTGTAGGTCAGCACCCCGGTAAACGATCCGTAGCCTCCGCGACGGGTGAGTTCGGCCATTTCCGCCACGCCCTCGGTGAAGCAGTGGAACACCACCCGGGTCCAATCGACCCCGCTCGCGTCGATCATCTCGACGCACTCGGCAAACGCCCCGCGCGAGTGGATCACCACGGGGCAGCCCAGCCTTTTGGCCAGCGCGAGGCCATCGGCAAACGCCGCCCGTTGCCAGGCAAAGATTTTCGCCGACTCCACCGGGTCCTTCGGGAGGTGAAAGCGGTCCAGGCCGATCTCCCCCAGGGCGACCGGCTGAGGGCCGGTCCCGGTCCAAAACCCCTCCACCTGGGCCATCGCCGCCGCCCAGTCGCCATCGACGGAGCACGGGTGCAGGCCGACGGTGTAGCGCACGAAGCCGGTCGCGGCGTGCTCCTGCGCGAGGCCGCGGTAGAGCGCCCAGTCGTCGGGGGAGGTTCCGATCGTGATCATCGCCTCCACGCCCGCCTCCTTCGCCCGCGCCAACGCGCCCGCCAGCACGTCCGGGCCTTTGCGGGCGAATGATTCCAAATGGGTGTGCGTGTCGATCAGTGGCATGAATCGAAACTCCAAGATCCGAGCGCCAACCTCCAATGAATTTTTAAACGCTCAAATTCTCAAATTCCGTTCCCTTTGGAGCTTCACGGGTGCCGGGATGTGGGCGCCTGGTTATTTTACGCCATACAGGCCGCCGTACCGGTCGCGCAGATACCGCACCAGCGCCCGCGGCGACAGTTCGACCCCGGTCACGCGGCGGGCGAGCTCCAGCGCATCGAACCGCCGCCCCTGGGCGTGCACCTCGGTGCGCAGCCAGCCGAGGAGCCAAGTGAAGTCGCCACGCGCAAACTCCTCCTCAATTCCCGGCCGGAGCTCCAGCGCGCGATACCAGAGCTGCGCGGCGAGCATGTTGCCGAGGCAATAGCTCGGAAAATACCCGAATGCGCCGTCGCTCCAGTGGACATCCTGAAGCACGCCCTCGCGGTCGGTCTTCGGCACGAGGCCCACGATCTCCTGCGAGGCGGCGCGCCACGCCGCCGGCAGGTCGCGCACCGCGAGTTCGCCGGTGAAGAGCTTCTTTTCCAGCTCGAAGCGCAAAATGACGTGCAGGTTGTAGGTCACCTCGTCCGCATCGACGCGGATCAGCGTCGGCTCGACGGCGTTCACCGCGAGGTGGAGTTCCTCACCCGAAAGGGCGGCGGTCGGGGCGGGAAACAGGGCGCGAAACCGCGGCTCGAACCCCCGCCAGAAACCGCGGCTGCGCGCGACCTGGTTTTCCCACAAGCGGCTTTGCGACTCGTGCACCGCCATGCCGGCGTGTATGCCGAGCGCGGTGCCGAGTTGCGCGGCGGGCAGGCCCTGCTCGTAGAGGCCGTGTCCG
>JAPLTR010000978.1 GCA_026398065.1 Verrucomicrobiota bacterium
GCCGCGCTGGGCATGGCCACGGCGCGCGACCTCCGCGGCTCGAACGAGCACGTGGTCGCCGTCTGCGGCGACGCCGCCTTCACCTGCGGCATCACCCTCGATGCGCTCAACACCGTCGTCTCCGCCACCAAGCGCCTGATCGTCCTCCTCAACGACAACGAGGGGTCCATCGCGAAGAACGTCGGCGCGATCTCCAGCTACCTCAACCGCATCAGCACCAACCGGACGTACAACAAGTTTCACCACGACATGGAGGCCTTCTTCACGAGCTTCCCCGCCGGCGTGGAGATGAACCGCATGTACCTGAAGTGGAAGCGCGAGACGAAGGACTTCTTCGTCGAGTCGTCCCTCTTCGAGAAGTTCGGCCTGCGCTACCTCGGCCCGGTCGACGGGCATAATTTCGAGGCCCTCCAGAAGAACATCGAGTTCGCGAAGCAGTCCGACGTGCCGATCCTGATCCACGTCCTCACGAAAAAGGGCAAGGGCCTCAACGCCGCCGTCGAGCACCCGGAGAAATTCCACGGCGCCTCGCCCTTCGACCCCGTCACCGGCGAGAGCAAGAAGACCGCCGCGGGCACGCCGCCCAACTACCAGGACGTGTTCGGCCAGGCCCTCGTGAAATTCGCGCAGGCCGACCGCAACATCCTCGGCATCACCGGCGCGATGCCCGCCGGCACCGGCCTCTCCCACCTCGCCACCGCCGTGCCGAAGCAGTTCTTCGACGTCGGCATCGCGGAAGAACACGCCGTGCTCTTCGCCGCGGGCCTCGCCACCAAGGGCTTCCGCCCCGTGTGCGCGATCTACTCGACCTTTCTCCAGCGCGCCTACGACCAGATCATCCACGACGTCGCGCTCCAGAACCTCCCCGTCACCTTCTGCATGGACCGCGCCGGCCTCTCGCCCAACGACGGCCCCACGCACCACGGCCTCTTCGACCTCTCCTACCTCCGCTGCGTGCCCAACGCGACCGTGATGCAGCCCATGGACGAGGACGAGCTCGTGGACATGCTCCACACGAGCCTCCAGCTGCCCGGCCCCGGCTTCATCCGCTACCCGCGCGGCGCCGGCACCGGCGTGAAGCTCAAGGCGCAGCCCGCCGTCCTTCCCCTCGGCCATGCCGAGGTCCTGCGCGAAGGCTCCAACATCATGATCTGGGCCCTCGGCTCGATGGTGCAGGACGCACTCGCGCTCGCCGAACGGCTCGCCACCGAGGAGCACCTCTCCGTCGGCGTCGTCAACGCCCGCTTCGTCAAGCCCCTCGACCGCACCCTCCTCCTCAGCCACGCCGCCTGCATCCCATTGCTGGTGACGATGGAGGACCACGTGATCGCCGGCGGCTTCGGCAGCGCGGTGCTCGAGGCCCTGCACGACGCCGACTGCCCCGTGGCCGTCGAGCGCATCGGCTGGCCCGACAAGTTCGTGGAGCACGGCAACAGCGTGGAGATCCTCCGCGCCGCCTACGGCCTCGCGCCCGACGACATCCGCCGCCGCGTCCTCGCCCGCTGGCGCAACCTCAGCGCCGAACGCGTCGCGGCCGACGTCTGAGCGCCTCGCCACCGGGCAGTGGGCCGATCCGATCGTTCTCGTAGCCGCACCCGTGAGGGTGCGGTCCGGTGGCCCATCGCGGGTGGTCGGACCTGGCTGGATGCGCCTGGATCTGGTGCGATTTACTTGGATTTGGT
>JAPLTR010000818.1 GCA_026398065.1 Verrucomicrobiota bacterium
CGCCGCCAAGGACGCCGGCGTCCCCGCCGACGCCACCTTTCTCCGCCGCTTCTACGACCGCGTCGTCCCCGGCATCACCGACCGCTTCGACGGCCCCGCGATGCTCCCGCTGATCGCGCCCCGCCCCTTCCTCGCGATCAACGGCGATTCCGATCCGCGCACACCTCTCCCCGGCCTGGAACTCTGCGCGGCCGCCGCCCGCGCCGCCTACCACGCCGCCGGCGCCGACGAAAACTTCCTCCTCACGATCCAGCCCAAAACCGGCCACAAGGTGAACCCCGCGTCCCTCCAGGCCGCCCGCGAATGGCTGGCGAAGCAGCTGAAACCAGCTTCGCCATAGCGTAGCACGGTCAACCTGACCGTGCTCCTCGCCTCGTCCCTCGCCGTGCCCAGCATGAATCCCGCCATCGAAACCCGCGACCGCTGGCGCCACCGTCTCCCTCACTGGGAAGTCACCGGAAAACCTCACTTCATCACGATTCGCTGCGCCGGTTCCCTCCCGTCCGAAGCCGTCTCACGCGTCCGCGAAATCCACGAATCCCTCCGCGTCATCGCGCCAAACTCCCCGGACTTCGCTGCCCTCCAACGAAAATATTTTCTGCTTTGCGAACGCTACCTCGACGCCGGTTACGGCCCCTGCCCGTTTCGCGATCGCTCCGTGTGCGAACTCACCCTGGCAGCCCTCGCCGACCTACCAAACCGCAGCGGCTGGCGCGCCACGCACGTCACCCTGATGCCGAATCACGTTCACCTTCTTCTCGCACCCGCCACGGCCGCTCATCCACTCAAAACCACCCTCCGTGGCTGGAAATGGCACGTGGCCAAGCAAGCCAATCTTCTCCTCCAGCGCACGGGCAAGTTCTGGCAAAGCGACTGGTTCGACCGCTGGGCACGCACCGACGCCGAAGCGCTCCGTATGCGCGACTACATTCGGCAAAATCCGGTGAAAGCCAGTCTTGCCCTCCGCTGGCAAGACTACCCCTGGACCCACAGCGACCTCGATCCCTCCGACCAGCACCATCGCCACCCGTAGCACGGTCAACCTGACCGTGCTCCTCGTCGCGTCCGATGTTTGGGCGCATCGTCGAAATCCCTCCGATCCAGCACGGTCAGGTTGACCGTGCTACCTCCCTATCCGCACGCTCACATCCCCACCTTCTCCCTCACCACCCCGCCCCCTTCGTCTTCGTCCGCACGCGCAGCAGCATCTGGTTCGCCGTGATATAGAGCGTGCTCCCGTCGTCGCCCCAGCCGCAGTTGGCCGTCGGGACGCCCGTATCCAGTTTTCCGAGCAACTTCCCCGCCGGCGAGAGCACCAGCACGCCGCCCGGCCCCGTCGTCCACACGTTTCCCTCGCGGTCCACTTTCAGCCCGTCGCACGAGCCCTTCCCGCCCGCGACCTTCAGCGGCTGAGCGTCAAAAAACGTCCGCTCCCCCTCGATCGTCCCGTCCGCCTTCACGTCGTACGCCACCACGCGCGTGGCCTTCCCGTCGCTCACCGCAATGTACAAAATCTTCTCGTCGGGCGAAAATGCGATCCCGTTGGGAAACGTGAGGCTCTTGGTGAGCAGCGTCACCTTGCCGTCCGCGGTCACGCGATAGACTCCGCTGAACGGGATCTCCTTCAGCGGCGAATCGTTCATCTTGTCCAGGCCGTACGGCGGATCCGTGAAGTACACCTCCCCGTTCCTCCGCACCACGACGTCGTTGGGACTGTTGAAGCGTTTTCCCTCGAAGCGGTCCGCGACCACCGTGAATTTTCCGCCCGCATAGCGCGCCACGCGCCGCTCGCCATGCTGGCACACGATCAGCCGCCCCTGCCGGTCGAGCGCGAGCCCGTTGCTTCCCTCCTCGCGAAACCCCGGCGTCGGCGTGAGCAGTCCGCTCGGTTGCAAAAACACCTCCGCCTTCGTCATCCCCTCCTTCCAGCGGTACGCGATGTTCTTCGGCACATCCGAAAACACCACGCCGCCCTCATACCACACCGGCCCCTCGGACCACGTAAATCCCTCCGCCAGCTTCTCCATCTTGGCGTCCGCCGCGACGAGCCGGTCGAACGCCGGATCGAGCCGCTCGATCTTTCCGACCACCGGCCGCGCCGCCTCCGCCGCGCTCACCATCACGGGCGCTATCGCCATCCACGCCGCTGCCAACGCCACATATCGGGTAACATAAGTCTTCATCGGGGTACCACCCTCCTACCCAGTTCCCGTCTCCAATCAACCCTCTTCGCCTCCCCGCGTCCCCGCCTCCGTTCTTCCTCGGTTTCCGTCCCTCGGTGCCCTCGGATCGATCTCTCCGTGCCCTCTGTGACTTTTCCTGCCCTCTATACCCCACCCTCGCCTCCCCGCTTGCGCCCCGCCGCCCCCGCCCTACCGTTCCCCGTTCCATGAAGTACACGCCCGCCAAGCCGCCGCTCACCGGCGAGACCCTCGACTCCCTCACCGCGCGCCTGCGCGAGGCGGGCGAGCCGGCTTTCCGCGCGAAACAGATCCTCGACTGGCTCTACAAGAAGCGCGTCCGCACCTGGGACGAGATGACCAATCTCTCCAAGCCCCTCCGCACCTGGCTCGCCGACACCTTCGAGCTCATGCCGCTCAGCCTCGTCTTCAACAAGCAGTCCGAGGACGTCACCGACAAACTCCTCCTCGAGCTCGGCGACAAATCCCTCATCGAGACCGTCATCATCCGCGTCCCGCAGGAGGGCGTCGGCCCCGAGCACTCCCGCAAGACCATCTGCATTTCCACCCAGGTCGGCTGCGCCATGGCCTGCGCCTTCTGCGCCAGCGGCCTTGCCGGCTTCAAGCGCGACCTCTCCGCCGGCGAGATCGTCGCCCAGCTCCTCCAGGTCTGCTACCGCGAGGACGCCCGCACGCCCCGCGCCCGCATGGAGCTCGCCTCCTTCGACAACATCGTGGTCATGGGCATGGGCGAACCCCTCGCCAACTACGACGCCACCCTCCTCGCCCTCACCATCCTCAACGCCGAGTGGGGCCTCGGGGTCGGCGCCCGCCGCATCACCCTCTCCACGAGCGGCCTCGTCCCCAAGATCCTGAAGCTCGCCGACGAAAAACTCGGCTTCCGCCTCGCCATCTCCCTCCACGGCGCCACCGACGAGGTCCGCGAGAAGATCATGCCCGTCAACAAGGCCTACCCGCTCGCGAAGCTCATCCCCGCCGTCCAGCAGTTCACCGAAAAACACGGCCGGATGGTCACCCTCGAGTTTATCCTCATCGAGGGCGTCAACGACTCCTTCGACCAGGCCGGCGAACTCCGCGACATCGCCCGCGACCTCCACGCCCACGTGAACCTGATTCCCTACAACACCGTCGAGGGCCTTCCATGGAAACGCCCGAGCGTGACCCGTCAGGAGAAATTCGCCGACATCCTCCGCGCCGCCCGCGTCCCCGTGACCCTCCGCCGGGAGAAGGGCCACGACATCGACGCCGCCTGCGGCCAGCTCCGCCTCAAGACCGAGAAAGAGCGCGAACTCGTCGCCTCATAATTCCGTCCTGTAGGGCGTCCGTCTTGCGGACGCCTTCGCGCGCCCACCCTCTGTCATTGCGAGGAGTCCACTCCGGCAGCGCCGGACGCTTCCTCGCTATCAATCGGCCCCACTGTACCCACCCTCCACGCACATCGCGGTGACAAAGCGACATTGTTCGGTACTCTCCCCCTTTCGCCGTCACCACTCATGTCGTCCGCCACCGCCACCAGTCCCTCTACACCCAACCCGGCTCCATCCGCCGTCTCCGCCGCCGCCACCGTCCTCCCGGTCATCCTCGCGGTCAGCAGTGCGCACCTCCTCAACGACACCATCCAGTCGCTCCTCCCCGCGCTGTATCCCATTCTCAAGGACGAGCTGCATATCAACTTCTCCCAGGTCGGCCTCATCACCCTCGCGTTCCAGCTCACGGCGTCGATCCTGCAGCCCTTCGTCGGGCTCTTCACCGACCGTCACCCGCAGCCGTTCTCCCTCGCCACGGGCATGGTCTTCACGCTTACCGGAGTCATCCTCCTCTCCGTCGCCCACACCTTTCCGCTCGTGATCGGCGCCGCCGCGCTCATCGGCTTCGGCTCCTCGATCTTCCACCCCGAGGCCTCCCGCGTCGCCCGCCTCGCCTCCGGCGGACGCCACGGGTTCGCGCAATCCCTCTTCCAAGTCGGCGGGAATGCCGGCAGCGCCCTCGGTCCGCTCCTCGCCTCCGTCATCATCGCGCACCGCTCCCAGTCGCGCATCGCGTGGTTCTCCCTCCTGCCGCTCGTCGGGTTCCTCATCCTCACCCGCGTCGGCGCGTGGTACCGCGACCGCCTCGCCCACCTGAAGCGCTCGCCCGCCGCCCACCGCGCCGCCACCACCGCGCCCCTCTCCACCGGCCGTGTCGTCGGCGCGATCGCCGTCCTGGCCATCCTGATCTTCTCGAAATATTTCTACCTGGCCTGCCTCGGGAGCTACTACACGTTTTACCTCATCGATACGTTTCACGTCTCGGTGCAGCACGCCCAGCTCCTGCTCTTCCTGTTCCTCGCCGCCGTCGCCGCCGGCACGATCATCGGCGGACCCGTCGGCGACCGCATCGGCCGCAAGGCCGTGATCTGGGTCTCGATTCTCGGCGCCGCCCCCTTCGCCCTCCTCCTGCCCTACGCCAGCCTCTTCTGGTGCGCCGTGCTCACCGTGATCATCGGCGTGGTGCTCGCCTCCGCGTTCTCCGCCATCCTCGTGTACGCCCAGGAACTCCTCCCCAACCGCGTCGGCCTGATCTCGGGCCTGTTCTTCGGTTTCGCCTTCGGCATGGGCGGCATCGGCTCCGCGGTGTTGGGCCGCCTCGCAGACCACACGAGCATCACCTACGTTTTCCACCTCTGCGCCTATCTCCCGCTGCTCGGCCTTCTCACGGCCCTCCTCCCCGACGTCACCCGGAAGCCCGCCTGAGAAACGCCCCTCGGGTCTCAGCCACCGGCACGCGGCGCAAAGCCCCCGTAGCAACGGTCTTGTTTTTGAAGAGGGCGAGGGGCGAGCCAAGGGGCAAGGCAGAGCCAAGCCGCCCGAGAGCAAACGGGCGGGTGGGAGCGCGAGTGCGATTAGCTCAAGCGCCGACGGCGGGGTCGGTACGCAGGAGG
>JAPLTR010000097.1 GCA_026398065.1 Verrucomicrobiota bacterium
CGTGACCGAGGAACTCACCCGGCTGCGCAGCCATTTCGAGCAGTTCGCCACGCTGCTGAAATCGGACGGCGAGATCGGGCGCAAAGCGGAGTTTCTCCTCCAGGAGATCGGCCGCGAGGTGAACACGATCGGCAGCAAGGCGAACGACCTCACCATCGCGCGCGCGGTGATCGAACTGAAGAACGAGCTCGAACGCGTGCGGGAGCAGATCGCGAACGTGGAGTGACGGGCCGCCGGCGATCCGGTGCGCCTTGACCCGCGCGGCCCGGCGCGGTGACGATGGGGCATGGCCACTCCCCAATTGAAGATCGAAAAACTCGTCGCCGGCAGCGGTGCCGCCCCGAAAAAGGGCGACTCCGTGACGGTCCATTACACCGGCTGGTTCACCGACGGCGGCAAGTTCGACAGCTCCGTCGACCGCAACGAGCCGTTCACCTTTCAGCTCGGCATGCGCCAGGTGATCGCCGGCTGGGACCAGGGCGTGGCGCTGATGAAGGTCGGCGACAAGGTGAAGCTCACGATCCCGCCGGAGCTCGGCTACGGCGTCGCGGGCTATCCCGGCGCGATCCCCCCGAACTCCACCCTGGTCTTCGAGGTCGAGTTGCTCGGCATCGAGTGAACCGGCGCCCGGGCCGCCCGAGCGGCGGCCTGTGGCAGGACGGTTGGGCTAAGGTTAGCCCGGATTGGGGCGTCCGCCGGCTTGCACGGGGGAGGGGGCGGGATTTGGATGCGAATCACCCCTCATGCGCTTCGCCCCCAACTCCGTTTTCGCCCTGTTGGCCGTGGGTCTCGCCCTGCTCGCCGGTTGCTCGAAGCAGCCCACCGCCGGCAACGCCACCGCGACCCCCGCGGTCCCGTCCGCCCCCGGCAAAATCAAACTAGGCTTCCTCGTGAAGCAGGCCGAGGAGCCGTGGTTTCAGTTTGAGTGGAAGGGCGCGGAAAAGGCCGCGGCGAAGCACGGCTTCGAGGTGATCAAGCTCGGTGTGCCCGACGGCGAGAAGGCGATCGCCGCCATCGATAGCCTCGCGGCCATGGGCGCCAAGGGCTTCGTCATCTGTACGCCCGACGTTCGCCTCGGCCCGGCCATCGTCAACCAGGCGAAGCGCAACGGGCTCAAGGTGATCACGGTGGACGACCAGTTCATCGGGCCCGACGGAAAGTTCATGACCGACGTCGTCTATCTCGGCATGTCGGCGACGAAGATCGGCGAGTCGGTCGGCGCGGCCCTCCACACCGAGATGAAGCGCCGCGCCTGGCCGGTGGCGGAGACGGGCGTGTGCGTCGTGACGTTTGAGGAGCTCGACACCGCGCGCCAGCGCACCGACGGCGCGATCGCCGCGCTCACGGCGGCAGGGTTTCCCGTGAAACAGATTTTCAAGACTCCGCAGAAGACCACGGACATCCCCGGGAGCTTCGACGCCGCCAACGTCCTCCTCACCCGCCGGCCCGAGGTGAAGCACTGGCTCGTCTGCGCGCTCAACGACACCGGCGTCCTCGGCGCGGTGCGCGCGACGGAGGGCCGCGGCTTCGGCGCCGCCGACGTGATCGGCATCGGCATCAACGGCACGGACTGCATCGACGAACTCCGCAAGCCGAAGCCCACGGGCTTTTACGGCTCGATGCTGGTGTCCGCGCCGGGCGAGGGTTTCCGCACCGCGGAGATGCTCCACGACTGGGTGAAAAACGACACCGTGCCGCCCCTCGATACGCGCACCACGGGCATTTTCATCACGCGCGAAAATTTCGCGCAGGTCTTGAAGCAGGAGGGGATTATCGAGTAACTGATCTCCTTTCCCCTTACCATGTTTACCCTCGGCATCGACTACGGCACCAATTCCGTCCGCGCCCTCGTGGTGCGCTGTGCGGACGGCGCGGAGCTCGGCTCCTGCATCGTCAACTATCCCTCCGGCCAGCAGGGCGTCCTGCTCGACCCGAAGGACCATCACCTCGCCCGCCAGCACCCGGGCGACCACCTCTTCGGCCTCGAGAAAAGCGTGAAGGGCGCGCTCGCCGCCGCGAAGAAGATCCGCGGCTTCGACGCCGCCAAGGTCATCGGGATCGGCGTCGACACCACCGGCTCCAGCCCCCTCCCGGTGGACGCCCACAACCGCCCGCTCGCCCTCGACCCGAAGTGGGCGAAGAACCTCCACGCCCAGTGCTGGCTCTGGAAGGACCACACCTCGCACCGCGAGGCCGCGCAGATCACCGCGCTCGCCGCGCAGCACCGCCCGCAGTACATCGCCACGTGCGGGAACACCTCCGCCTCCGAGTGGTTCTGGGCGAAGCTCTGGCACTGCCGCAACGTCGCGCCGAAGG
>JAPLTR010000306.1 GCA_026398065.1 Verrucomicrobiota bacterium
GGAGAAGGTGTGAAGGGCTGGCCGAGGAGGACGGCGACGAGGCGGAGGTTGCGCTGCCAGTCGGGTTCCTCGGGGGGGACGGAAATCTGCTCGGGGAAGATCCCGTTGGCCTCGAGCCCGAGGGTGACGCGGAGCTGAGTGGAGAAGTGTTCGTCCCGCGCGTCGGTGCCCAGCGCCACGCGGCGGGCGGCGGGCGCGGAGGCGGCCAGGGCGGCTTCGAGCCAATTGCCCCGCGAGGTTGCGGCGGCGACGAGGTCCGGCCTGAGCGCGGCGACGAGATCGCGGAGGCGGGCGAGCTCGGCGGGGTGCGCGTCGGGGCCGTCGGCGAAGGGGTCGAACGTGGTGGGGAGGAATTCGACGCCCGGAGCGAGCAGGGCGGCGAGGTCGCCGTAGGACCGGCGGACGATCGCGCAGAGGCGCGTGGCGGGCCAGGCCGCACGGAGGGCGAGCAGGGCCGGCGCGAACAAGGCGAGGTCACCGAGCGTGTCGAGCTTGAGGAGCAGCGCGACCCGGGGCGCGGCGTGGGCGGCGGGCGCCATCATAGGTCGGGCGCGGCGGTGAGGTCGACTTTGAGGAGCCGGCCCGCGCGTCGGCGGGTGTCGGGTGCAGGCAACGGGAAATCGGCAGGGGCCTCGACCGTGAGCGTCTGCGCGGTCGCGGAAGCGGGCACCCGGATGCGCAGCGTGGCGTAGGTGCCGGCCGCGATGGGGTGTTCGGTCGCGGGCGCGCCGGAGAGCTGGAGGCGGAGAGTCGTGGTGGGGGCGCCGGACCAACCGGGGTTTTCCATGCTGAGCACGACGTCGGTGGCGGTGGCACTTGCGGGCAGGTGGATGACGGCATGGCGCGCCATCCAGCCGTCCTGATCGATCCCGTCGGCGGCGAGACGCAAGGCGCCCGAGGTGGCGAAATCGAAACTGCGGCCGGGCAGGGCGGGCAGCACTTCGAGTTGGTCGAGTTTTGCGCCGACCGGCCGGTTGTCGCCGTTGGGGAGTTTGCCGGAGACCGTCGGGACAATGGAAATTTGGGTGGTCGCTGAAACGGTGGAAACCGGCAGAAGCCAGTCGAAGGCGCCGGTGACGGCGGGCAAATCGAAGCTGCGGCCGTTGACGACCACCTTGAATGAGCCGCGGCCGAGGGACGTATTCGGAATCTCGGGGACGTACCCGCGGAGACGGACCAAGGCGCCGGCGGGGGCCTGGCCGAGGACGAACTCACTGTGCGGCGAGAGCCAGCCGTCCTCATAGATGCCGGAAAATTCGAGCCCGCGGGCGAAGACCAGGTCGGCCGGGAATTTCGAGAGGAGGGTGGGACGGGGAAGGGCGGCGAATTCGGCGGGGGAGAGGGCGGAGATGTCGCGCCCGTAGCAAACGAGGAGGCGGGAATCGAGCGGGATGGAGGTGTTGTAGAGAGCTTGGAGGCCCCGGCGTTGGGGGGCGAATTGGAACGGGGTCTCGGCCAGGTCAAGGGCAACGTAGGCCGCGCCGTCCTGGATGACGGGACGAATCGGGCCGATGATGCGGTTGACGGCGCCGTGGCCGACGAAGCCGAGCGGGACATCGGTCTGGGCGCGGACGCGGGGGCCTTCGTTGGCGGCGAGGACGCGGCCGGTTGTGGAACTCCACGCGGTGTGGTCGATGCCATAGGAGGTGCCCATGAAGGTCTTCGAGACCGCGATGCGAAGATAGATTTCCGGGGTCGGTTGCTCGACCCGGATGAGCATGAAGCGACCCATGCCGGTGATGTCGTGGTCGTCGGTATGGGGGTCGGCTTCCTGTTGGTACATGGCGATGCGGTGGCGGTCGCCGAGATAGTAGTGGTTGCCCCGGTTCGAATGGACGAAGACCAGGTGGTTGACCGCGGCAGGGGAGGAGGTGGGAATCTCGGTGAAGTAGTCGGTCGGCTGGGCCGCGTTGTCGACGAGCCGGAATTTATTAAAGAGGCCGAGCTGGGAGCTGAGGGTCAGGTAGGCGTCGTGGGGGTCTTTGCGGGAGAAGGCGAGGTTGGGGGCGCGAAAGCCGGTGCCGAAGATCGTGGGGGTGAGGATGGTGTCGGCATCGCGTTTCGCCAGCATCGGGCGGATGCTCATGATGAGGTCGAAGTGGGGATGCAGGCTGACCAACTCGCCCTCCAAGCCGGTGAAGTCGAACGTGACGAACTGCTGGAAATAGTCGCGAGAGAGGAAGCGGAGGTCTGTCCCGCGAAGTTCGGTGGCGGCGAGTTTCGCGGCGCCGAGATTGGAAATATCCGCCAGGAGGCGGGTGTTGGGTGGGGTGGCGGGGGGCTTGGTGCCGAGGATGGAGGCGAGCTTGGCTTCGGTGATGCCGCCGGCTTTCTCGCCCTGGGAAACCTTGGTGTAGTAGAGAGCGGTGGGGGCGCAGCAGAGGGCGAAGACGAGAACGGCCGCGGGGGCGGTCCAGCGGGCGCGCGGCAGCGCGAGGACGGCGCAGGCGAGTGCGGCAGCGAGGGTGGGCTGCATGAACATGGCGGCTTTGTAGAGGCCAAAGTCGTTGCCACCGGTGTAGAGTTTGAAGGAGACGGCGAGGAGGACGATGAGGAGGGCGGCCGAGGGCGCGGGGGTGGCGCGGGCGCCGAGCGGGGTGGCGGTCAGACGGAAGAGGGTGAAGGTTTCGCGGACTGCGAAGATGAAGGCGGTCAGGAGGAGGACGATGCCGCCGAGGATGGAGAGGGAGGTGAAGGGTTCCGAGAAGTTGACCGCGAGCGGGAGGAAACCGAAGAGGTTGGAGAGACCGGTCGGAACCAGGAAATAGGGAAAGAGCGACAGCGAGAGGTCGACGGTGCGGAATCCGGAACGGAATTGATAGAAGAGCGTGAAAATGTAGGAGATGACGTTGTAGCGGAGGAGAATGATGACTCCGAGCACGCCATAAATCACGAGGCTGAGACGGGCATGGGGAAAGGTGCGACGGCGCAGCCACCGCACGGGACCGACGAGGAGGCCGCCTTCAAAGAGAGTCTTGAAGGCGGGTCCGTCCTCCCCGCGGAGCCATTCGAGGCCGCCGACGAGGAGGGTGGTGAGGACGGCGAAGGCGGTGACCTCGGGATAGAAGATTGCCAAGGCGGCACCGACAATGGAAAGGACCGCGATGGAGGGGATGAGTCGGCGGCGCCGAGAGGGGAGCCGAGACGTGAGGATCGCGGTGGCCGCGAGGAGCAGGGCGAGCCCCCCGACCTGGGCGATGAGCTGGTAGAGCATTCCCAGCATGAAAAGCGGACTGACGGCGAGGAGGACTGCGCCGAACAGGGCGCGGCGCCGCCAGCGACCGTGGTGCAGCGTCAGACCTGCGGCCGCGAAGATCTGGACGAGCCCGAAGCCGATGATCACGGGCATAAAAATACCCAGGGCCCTGACTCCGGTCAGGGCGCTGATCCAGGCGAGCACGTGTTCGCTGCCGAAGCGCATGAGGCCCGGCACATGCATGAACCAATAGTACTGCGACCAATCGCGACCCGCGAGCTCGTCGGACGTGGGGACCCGCCAGAAGCCGAAGTTCTTGAACCGTTCGGCGGCGAAGCAGTAGTTGACGTAGTCGTCATTGACATAGCTCAGCCAGCCAAAGCCGAAGCGAAAAGCCGGCCAGCCAGTCCAGATCAGGGCGAAGAAGACGACGGCGAGAAAGGGAAGGAGGGCGCGGAGGGGAAGCTCCGGCCGGCGCCAGGCGAGCACCGCGGCGGCCAGGACCGCCAGGCCGATCGTCATGGGGCGCGCGAAGGCGGCGATGGGCAGGCCGGCCTGATTGAGCACCATGACCGCGAGCACGGCGGTGGCAAGGCCGACGGCGGGCGCGAGGAGCCAGGAGCGGAGCACGCCGCCACGCCAGTTGCACAGCGCCAGCGTGGCCCGACCCAAGACGGTCAGAAACAGGAAGAAGGCGAAGGAGAGCGCGAGGGCTAACATGAATCGGACGAGCTACGGAGTTCAGAGCCGTGGTGCAATAGTGAACCGAGAAGCGGCGCGGACAAAGGCGGCGCAGGCGGCGTGCGCGCGGTCAGCGGCGGCGGTCAGCAGGGCACGGGAGGGGGCGCCGACCGTTTGGAGCGTCGATGTGACGGTCGGTCCGGTGGCGTCGAGGGAAAGCATGGGGCAGGAGAGTTCGTGGGCGGCGGCGCGGAGTTTTTCGTTGGTTGAGACAATCGAAACCTTGGAACCCGCCCAGGCGCCGGCGAGCGCAGCGTGATAACGGGCGGTGACGAGCCACTCGCCGCTGGGCCAGCGGCCCAGGGCGACGTCGAGCGAGGGCGCGGGCGTCGGGGCGAGATCGGGGAGGGCGAGCGCCCAAAGGGCTTGGTCGCTGGGTGCCAGGGCGGCATGGAGCGCGCGCTCGGCCCCGGGGAGATCGCGGGACTCCTGGGCGAGCCAGACGCGTTGCGTGACGGGCAGGGCAAGTGCGCCGGGAGCGGTGGCACGGAGGAAGGCCCCCTGGCCGGGCCACGCGCCATAGTCGAAATTAGCGACGAGGGTCAGGCGACCGGGGAGGGCGGGGGGCGGAGGCGTCTCGCGAAAGTAGAGATGGGCGAGATCCGCGGCGCTTTCCACCGGCGGCGACGAGGGGAGGGCGGCGAGACGTGCGGCGGAGGCCGGGTCACGAGTCCAAATTGCGGTGGCCTGGGCGCAGAGGCGCTGCAGATCGGGATCGGCGAGTTCCGCGGTGTTTTGCACCCCGACCCCGAGATAGAACATGGGCTTGCGCTGGCGGGCGCAAAGCGCGGCTTCGGACACGAGGTGGTCGAGGAACCAACGCGAGAGGGCGCTTTGGAACGGCGAGCCACCGAGGCCGAGCCAGATGTCGCACTGCCCGATGCAATGGGCGCGGGAGGTCTCGTCACACGGGAGCCAGGCGACTGACGGGAAACGCTGGATCAGCGGCGGGAGCGGAAACGGGACGCAGCAGGTGAAGGTGGCCTGCGGCGCGAGCGTGCGCATCGCCGCCAAAAAGCCGGCGAGCATGAAGTCGTCGCCGAGGTTGCCGGTCGCGGACGAAATGAGTCCGTTGCCAGCCGTAGTCGGCGTTGAGGACAAAATTTGCGGGCAACGCTACGCGGAGACCAAGACCGGTGCTGGCGAGCGGGCGGTGTCTGATATCATTCGCATCCTTAAATTTGTAGAAAACCTGGGCGGCGTCATAGAACGCCACGAAGCGCGTTTCGAGCGGCGGACGCTTTTTCAGGAAAGGAAGCGTGGTCCTGATCGCGGGGGTCTGAAGGTCGTTGCTGAAGACAAAACCCTCGTCGCCGGAGGAGATGCGTTCGTCAAAACCGCGCACCGTACTGCTGCCGCCGATGGAGAGTTGCTCGCCTCCGGGGACACTGCCGGTGGCGCCTTGGACGGTCGCACGGGAGAACAGGCTCCAGTCTCCGCCCAGATTGAGCAGACGCTGCACGGAAACGGTTCCGGTGACATAGGTGGGGGTGATGTCCTTTCCGCCGTTCAACGGGTAGCCGGGTTTGTTCGGCTTGCGGTTCGAGAAGGCGTCGCCGGTATTGCGTTCGTTGATGTTGCCCGGGCTGGCATTGAGATTGGCCCCAAAGAGCCAGGCCCCGCGCTTGTCGCGGCGGACGGTCGAGTATCCGAACGCGAGTTGGAACGTGTCGGTGGTGTTGGCGATGACCGGGACGTTGTTGTAGGCGACCGTGTTATTGCCCTGTTTGAAGTCGATGCCCGCCGTGAACTCGCCGGTATTTTCACCTCGGAGAGGGACCACATAGCGGAGACTGGTGGAGATGTTTTTCCCGTCCTGGGTGATGACGTTGTTCACCCCCGTGGAGGGGTGCACGCGGAGGTAGCCGCCGCTCAACTGCAGGTAGTGTCGCCAAGGAAGCGGCAACCGGTAGTCGGCCGAGTGGCTCTGAAAGAGCTTGGTGTCGTCGGTGGTGGTAAATTGATAGGATCCCTGATGATCCCGACCCCAGAGATTGCCGAACTGGAGTGCGGCGGTGTAGTGGTTCTTACCCACGTAGTCGTTGCCGTAGTTGTCGTAGGAGGTGGTGAGGCGGAGGGGGATGCGCTCTTCGACTCCGACGATCAGGTCCGCTTTGCCCGGGATGTTGGCGAGGTCATTGACCAGCACCTTGATCTGGCGGAACGGGTTGGCGTTGGCCCACTTCACGGCTTCCTCCAAGGTCGAGACACGGATCTCGTCGCCGCTCTTGATGCCCATTTTGTCCTGAAGCATTTTGCTGCTGAACCAGCGATTGCCCTTCCACGTAATATCCTTATAGCGTCCGATCACGACCGCGAGGCGGACGACCCCTCCCGACGCGTCCTGTACCGGCGCCATGACCTTGACGATGAGTCGGTCGTGCTCCCGGCAGTACTGGAGAATCAAGGCCTCCAGCCCGGCGAGTGATTCCTGGGAGATGCGCTGGCCGATAAATTTCGCGGCGGCCTTGGCAAACCCCCCGTCCGCGATCACGGGCACGTCCTGGACAAAGACCGCGACATCGCCGCCACTGTCCTGCGGCAACGCTGAGGCCTTGGCCTCGGTGTCGGCGATAATGAGTTTTTTAAAGAATACGACAGGGTCAGCCGAGGCCGATGCCGCCCACCCACACGGGGCAGAGGCGATGAAAAATAGGATGATAAAGCGAATCAACATGACGAGAGTCAGAGATTGTCCTGCGAGGATAGTTCCCTAAATGAATGCTCAAGTTCATCACGGAGGGGAGGCAAATGGCAAGATGTCTTAGCAAACGGGCCCGCCGCGACAGGTTGTCTCCCGTCGCATGACAGTCGCCGGAAGGCCAGACGGCGGTGGGCAAAGGGGTCCCTGCGAACGACTGACCGATGAGGGGCAGAATCAGGGAGCATCTCATCCGATCGATCTTTGGCGAAGACGAATCACAGCGGCCAAGCGCCCGCCAACCATCGACTCTGCAAGTAACCAGACCACCGGAAGCGATCGCCGCTGGATCTTCGGACCGCTCCTTGGTTAGCGCTCTCAGGTAGGTCTGATCCCAGGCGGGAGGGGGACGAATCCAACCCGGGCTGCCCAACCGCGAGCGGCTGGAGGTGAATCCCGTCTTCCCCATTGTCCGCGGGATGGATGATGGGTCAGACTTGGGCGACGCTCTGGGGCTTCCGGACTGGTGGCGGGCTTCCTCCATCTGGTCAGGTACCTAGGAGGGAGGGGGAGGGAGCCTTACGCATCCGTGATTGGGGGCAAAGCAGGGTTGGGAACCAGCCAGCCGAGGCGCGCCACCCCTGATCAGGGGCGCCCAGCGGATTCGGTGAATTTTACCCAATTCAGGACCCAAAGTGAGGGACCTTGCGCGATCCCGCCTCCCTGCTGCGACACAGGCAAAATTTGTAAAATGTTCTATGTTAGCATAAAACATCAAGTCCGTGCCACTGGCACGAAGACTGCAGGGAGAAGCCTCTGATGGTCGTATTGTCGACGGAGAAAATCGAACACAAAGTTTACTTTCAAGGTAGCCGAAGACCGCTAAGGTCAGAGGTTTCCTTGAGTGGACTTTGTGCTTGCCAACCTTCGGCGGCCTTTGCTTCCTGACAGTGGAATGGCGTATTCTCGTATTCGTTCAACAACACTAGCCTTAACCCATGAATAATAAACTGAACAACAACTTCTCTCTGCGGAAGTTGCTTTTGACCGCCCTTGTTGCGGGTCCGCTGGCCACGTTGCCGGCTCCCCTCTGGGCGTTGCCCGACATCTCGTCGTCGAATTTGACGGCGTCCGCCGGGGTGAACCCCCAGACGACCCTGAATATCACCGCTCCGGACAAAGCCATCCTCACCTGGCAGGCTTTCGGATCTGGCTCCAGCGCGATTGCTTTCGGCGACGTGATCAACTACTTCCTGCCCTCCGCGACCTCTTCGGTCCTGAACACCGTTTCCGGTGGCGTGGCGAGCACCATTTCCGGACAGATCCTGTCCAATGGTAATGTCTACATCCTGAACCCCGCTGGCATCGTGATCACGCCCACGGCGCAGATCAATGTCGGTGGCTTCTATGCCTCCACCGTTGCTGAGCCGAGCGGCTTTTTCAGCATCAATGGCTCCCTGAGCTTCGCTGGCTCCTCGAGCAACAATGTCGTGGTGCAGGGCACCGGCGTTACCTCGAGCGTCGGTACCGTCGCGGGCGATGTCGCCACGATCCAAGCGATCGGACCTGGCAACAACATCTATCTCGCGGGCGCTGGCGTGAACGTCCAGGGCGCGAAAATCTACGGCAATCTCTTCGTGCGCTCCACCAGCACCTTGACCAGCCCCCTCGCGAGCGGTCCGGGCGCAGAGCTGACCAACACGGGTGTCAACACCTCCTTTGGTAGCACCGGTCCGGTCAGCATCAATACCGTGGGCGTCTCCGCCACGGGCGGTGGCTTGAATGTCACGACCGGTGGCGGCAATATAAGCCTCACTGGTGTGGGTTCGCTCACCGTTTCCCCTGGTGTCACCGCCACGCCGCCTGCGGCTGTGTCGATCAACACTGTGGGCAGCTCCGTCAACGGCAACATCACCCAGGGTGCCGGCCTGTTTACGGCTTCCACGACGGGTAGCGTCGTCACGCTGAATGCGTCCACTGGCACGACCGCCGGTAACATCACGCTGAACAACGTCGACTTCCTCACGGTCGGCTCGTCCGGCAATGCCATCTCCATCGTCGACAAGGCGGGCGATCTCGCCCTGGCCGCGACGAATGCAAACGGCAATCTCTCGATCACCACACAGGGTGCGGTCGTCAACGGCGTCACCTTCGGCAATATCGCGAGCGCTGGGACCGTGACCGTTGGTGGCACGATTGCGATCTCCACTCCGGCCAATACGTCGGTCTCCGTCACCGCTGCCGGTAACGTCACCTTCTCGAGCATCACCACGGCCAGCACCTTGGCCATCACGTCGAGCGGCGATGTCAACGTCACCGCTGGCAGCGTTACCACGGGTCGCAATATGACGATCGTGAGCACGGGCGGCCAGATCACGGCCAATGCCCTCGCCGCGGGTTCTACGCTGACGCTCACCGCCAGCTCCAGCGCGGGTAAGATCACGGCCACGAACCTCACTTCCCGCACGGGTAATTTCACCGCGACCGGTGACATCCAGATCGGTAACGCCGTCTCCGGCGGCCTCGTCGTGACCAGTGGCGGCACGGTGAGCATCACCTCCTCCACGGGCAATATCACCGCGGGTACGGTTACGAACGGCTCCGCGTTGACGCTTACGGCAACGCAGGGTTCGATCACCACGGGCGCCATTTCCGCCAACTCGGGTCTGACCCTGACCGCGGCGAATGGCTCCGTGTCGACGGGCGCCATCACTGCCGTGCAGACGGTGACCCTCTCCTCCGGTAACATCACCACCGGCGCCATCAGCACGACTTCGGCCTTCACGGCCACGGCCTCGAGCGGTTCGGTCACGACCTCTTCGGTTACGACGACGGCGGCTCTGTCGCTGACTGCGACCAACGGTTCGATCACGGTCGGCACGATCACCTCGAACTCCTCTGTCACGCTCTCCGCTCCTTCGGCGGGTGGCTCCATCCTGACCAGCACGATCACGTCGACCATTCCGACGGCGGGTGCGCAGTTGGTCTCGCTCACGAGCGGTGGTTCGATCAATATCGCGGCAACGGGCCCGACGGGTCCTGGCATCGTGAGCACGATTCCGTTCCTCTCGGTCACCAGCACCGGTGGCTACATCACGCAGAATCAGCCGATCATCTCCAGCAGCAAGGCGACGTTTAACGCGGCGGGCGATATCACCCTCACCTCGGCCACGAACGACTTCAATGTCGCCGTGCTGGTTGGCGGTGCGAGTTCCACCTCCGGTATCGCGCTCGTCGATGCCAACAATATCATCATCGGCGGCGGCACCAACACCAAGGCAGCCACCTCGATCACCACCGGTAGCGGCGGTGCGGCCAATATCGTTCTGGGTGCCTCCAGCATCGACGCCCTCGTGTTCGGTTCCACGCTGAGCCTCACGGCCCAAGGCGCCGCTACCACGGGTGCGATCTCCACCAATGCCAACACCCTGACGGTGTTCGGCAACGTGAACATCACCACCACGAACAACAACACCGCGAGCCTCGGCAGCAATATCTTCGGAAATGCCGCCAACTACGGCTTCGGTCAGATCACCGCGAATGTGGGTACCGGCGGTACCCTCAACGTCTACGAAAGCACGACGTTGAACCTCGGCAACATCACCGCCCAAAACGTGGATGCCCGCAGCCTCAATGGCGATATCGTGAACACCGGCAAGCTGTCGTTGACCGCTGGCGGTACCGCGACCTTCTCGGCTGGTACGATCTTCGCTCCGGCTAACATCTCGCTGAACACGGTCAGCAATGCGCTGGCTGGCAACGTGGTCATCGGTAACGCCAAGGACTTCACCCTGACGAACACGGTCTCGACCACCGTCACTGCCGGATCTCCTTCCGTTAACGGCAAAGCTGCCACCGGTAGTGTTTTCGTGACCGTTACGGGCGCCAACACCAACACGCTGACGATCGACACCAACACCCTCACCGGTGGCGACCTCAACATCGTGGGCTTCAACGCTCCCGGTGCGGTCGTGATCAAGGATCCGAACGGTCTGACCCTGCAGAACCTCACTAACACGGCCGCCAGCAATGGCGCGGTGTCGGTCAAGGTCAATGGTCCCATCACCCTCGGTTCTGGTATCGCTCTCGGCGGTACCGGCACGACCACGTTCACGTCGCTCTACAACGCGAATGCCCCCACCCACGGTATCACGGACACCGCCGCCGGTATCCGCATCTTCGGTGAGAGCACCTTCCTGTCGGATGGCAACATCTCCGTTACCCAGGCTGGCCACAGCTTCGGCACGGTGAACCTCACCACCACGGGTGTCGCGAGCGCCAAGATCTCCCCGGTCGCCGCGTCCGGTACGATGGGTCTGCAGAACATCACGTTTACCGAGGGCGGTACGTTGGTTCTGAAGACTGTTTCGGTGGGCGGTAGCCCTGTCGTCGTCCCTGCGAACACCAACTTCTATCCTGGTAGCCTTACCTTGACCAGCACGGGTGGCAGCATCGTCCAGGCGGCGGGTGGCACCATCGCTGTCCCGACCGTCTCGGGTGCGAACCCGGCGTCCTTCACGTCCTCGGTTGGCAGCGTTGTGCTCAATAACCCCGGTAACCACATCGACTCGCAGGTGAACATCACTGCGGTCGGCAATAGCAGCTACACGCAGGGTATTGTTGCGACGGGTGCTAACTACCTCACCCTCGGCAATATCTCGATCTCGGCCGGTACGCTGAATATCGATACCTCTGCCGCCAGCGCCGGGAAGATCAACCAGTGGACCGGTACGTCGATCAAGTCCTACGGTAATGCGACCTTCACCACGCTGAATGGCTCCATCAACCTGACCAACACGGGTAACAACTTCGGTGGTCTCACCCTGTTGACCAACAAGCTGGCGGTTGCCTCGGCCACTGCCACCCAGGCCGCTGGTGTCCTCACGACCATTGCCAATACCACTCCCGGTACCGGTTACACTCCGAACAGCAGCTTCGCCGTGACCCTCACGGGCGGTGGCGCGGTTACTCAGGGTACGGCTCAGGCCAACACTGATGCCAATGGTACGATCACCAGCTACACCGTCCTCACCGGCGGCGCTGGCTACACTTCGGCTCCGACGGTTGTCATCGGCGCGGCCCCCGTTCCGGTCGGTGCTGACGTCTCCGTCACTGAGACTGGCGTGCTGAACCTCCTGAACGTCAATACCGGTACGGGCGGCAAGTTTGCCGCGACGTCCGACGCTGCCTCGATCATTCAGTCCGGCAACGGTGGTATCCTCGTCGGTGGCGCGACCACCCTCAGCGCCCCCAACGGCAGCATCAACCTGAATACCACGACGACCAACAACGTGTTCGGTGGCATCAATGGCATCTCCATCACGACTGGTGGCAATGTCTCGATTCAGGACGCCGCTGCGACCACCGCGATCGCTGGTGGCACCACGGTCGGTGGCACCACGACGCTGAAGAATTCCTTCGGCGGCGGCGAGATCCGCGATCTCCCGGGCAACATCACCCTCACGGGTAATGTCGTCCTCGACACCGGTACCGCCGCTCTTGCTCGCATCAACCTCGGCACCTCGAACCTCTCGATGGGTGCGGTTAAGTTCACCTCGAACACCGTCACCATCATCGAGAACAACGTGCTGAACCTGGCTTCTGGCAGCACTGCCCTGGGTCCGGTTTCCCTCACGGCTGCTGGTAGCATCATTACCTCCGGCACTGGCGGTAGCAACTTCCAGAGCACGCTGATCCTCAATGCGAGCGGTGGTAGCATCACGATCACGAATCCGATTTCCGTGACCAACGGGCTGACCTTCCGCGCCACCGGCGCGGTCGACCTCAGCATCCTCAGCCTCGCGGCCAACCTGAACTCGATCGCTCCGACGAATCTGAGCGCGAGCAGCTACAAGGCTCCTGGGTTTTGATTAGTTGTTGAATAGCATTACGCCTCAAGGGGGCGACTGGCTTCGGCCGGTCGCCCCTTTTTTTTGCGGTTTTTCCTCAGCCGTCTATTTGTGCGAACATGGAATCACGCCCGGACTGGTCACCCAGAGATCTGACCCGGCGAACGTTCAACCGGGTGACCCTGGGCCCGGCGGCAACGGTCGGCCCGCACCTAGTCCACGGTCTCCCGGTCAATGACGCCGGTACAGCGCGGTGGTCACGCCTGGTCAGGTGCGCTGATGTGCGCGCAACTCAGTCCGTAAAACTGGCGCTCGAAAAATCAATGCCCGAAGGGCCGTTACCTTGGCGCCGCCGGCGGGCGATAGCGGCGGTCGACCATCGATCCCTCTGGCCGGCAACAAGGTGTCGTCCGGACGATGAGCGAAGCGTGTCGCGATATGCCCGGGAAGGCTTCGCCTCCCGAGGCTGGGGCTCGCTCGTCGCCATGCCCCTCCAACCGCCCCACCGGCACATACCACAGACGCACGCGGATGCTTTTTGTGTCCATCGCCGGGATTTCGCGCTTCGATCCGCCCCAATCACGGAAACACCCCATCTGCCCGCGCCTTTCTCGATCTTACGCTGCGCGCGGGGCCCGGATCCCGTCCAGGCAAGGGCGAAGCATCAACCGCGGTTGACACCCGTCGCGGTACGGCACCAGACCCAGCGGCGCCTATTTGGCGCCGGGGTTCGCGAGCAAACTTCTCACCTGGGCGAGAGTATCGCGGGGAGAGGACCACTCCGGCAGCAGTCGAACGGCTTCGGCCAGGTGGCGTTCGGCTTGCTGAAGGTCGCCCGTGCGCAAGAACACAACCCCCAGATTGTTGTGGGCCTCGGCGTAGCCGGGATTCTGCGCAACGGCCTTTTCGAAGAGGGCCAGGGCTTCGCCGGCTTTGCCGGCATTGATCGCCTGCGCACCGAGGTCGTTGTACATCTGAGCGAGGTGTTCGCGGGCGAGGACATAGTCCGGCTTGAGGCGGATGGCCTAGGCGAGATAAGGCACACCCTCTGACGTCCTTCCAAGCTTGTAGAGTGTCACCCCCAGGTTGTGGAGCGCGTCGGGGTAAATCGGTTTGAGCCGGACGGCCGTCTCGAAATGGCGCAGCGCTTCGGTGACCTTGTCTTGTTTGAAGAGCACGCCCCCCAGATTGTTGTGCGCCTCGGGATGGTTGGGTTTGAGCGCCAGAGTAAGGTTGAACTGCACCATGGCCTCGGCGGTGCGTCCGAGGGCGTCCAGCGCACTGCCATAGCTGTAGTGGGCCTCGGTGTAGTTCTCCTTCAGGCGCAAGGCCGCTTCGAAATAGGGCAGGGCTTCCGCCGGCTTGCCCTGCTTCGCCAGGGCCACGCCCAAATTGCTCTGCGCGTCGGCCCATTTGGGTTTGAGTCTGACCGCCTCCCGATAGTTGGTGACCGCTTCATCCAGGCGGCCGAGTTCGTAGTACGTGTTGCCGAAGTTATTGTAGGTTTCCGCGTAGCGAGGTCTCAGGGCGAGTGCCGTCTCCAGATAGGGCAGCCCCTCGGCGGGACGTCCGACCTGAGCCAACGTGTTTCCGACATTGTTGAGCGCGTCGACGTAGTTGGGCAGCAGACGCACGGCCTCTAGGAAGCAGGCCAGCGCCTCCTCGCGTTTGTCCTGTCGGAAGAGGATCTCGCCCACGTTGTTGTGCGCCCGGGCGTTGGTCGGATACTTCTGTTGGGTGTCTCGCCAGAGGGTCAGCTCGTCGCGGTAGTCCTCGTTGCGTTTCATGGTTAGCCAGCCGGCGACAAGGGCGAGGCCGAGGAAGAGTGGGATCACCCGGCGTCCGGCCAGTGTGCCGGCGCCGAGTACGGCGAGCGAGAGGACCGCCGCCAAGGGCAGGTACATGCGGTGCTCGGCCATCGTCTCGGTGACGATCGGGATGAAGCTGGAACTGGGGCCGAGAATGGCAAAAAACCACAGCCCTAGGAAACCCAGCACCGGGCGGCGACGGAGCGCGTAACCGGTGGCCACGACCAAGGCGACGATGAGCAGCGCCTGCGGGAGAACAGGTAGGAGACTGGTTTCGACCCCCGTGCCATAGTCGAAAACAATGGGAGAGGGCCAAAACGTAAGTTTAAGGTATTTGCCCAGCGCGAGGCACTGGGTCAGGGCGTAGTGCCAGACATTCGCCCCCTCGGCCTTGAATCCCGCCGTCCCCCCCCGGTCCGCACTCCCCCGCACCAGCCAAGCGAGCAGAAGCCACGTACCGGCCAAGCCGAGGTACAGGCGCCGACGGCGTTGCCAGGCGGCTTGAAAGGTCCCGCTAATCAGCGCCCGGTCGTAGACCAGCACCAGCAGGGGGGCCGACGCCATGACCTCTTTGCTCGCCATGCCACACAGGCAGCTTGCCACACTGAGACCGGTCCAGAGCATGGGGCGGGGCGAGGTGATTGACCGGATGAAACCGTAGAAGGTGAGCAGGTAGAACAGGCCGACGAGAGATTCCGCCCGTTGGATGATGTAGGTGACCGATTCGGTCTGCAGCGGGTGGAGCGTCCAGAGGAGGGCGACGGTAAAGGCGAAGGGTAGGGCGACCTCGCCCGGTCCGAAGCGGTCGCGCAGGGACGGCAGCTCCAGTGACCGGCGAACCAAGCCGAACAGCGTCAGCCCCGCCAGAAGATGGATCGCCAGATTGAAGACGTGATAGCTGAAGACCTCGTAGCCGCCAATCGCGTAGTTGATCGCGAGGGAGAGATTGACCAGCGGGCGGCCGTTGACCGTCGTGCCGGTATCACTCGGTGGCACCAGCACCGTGGAGAGGGCCGACAGATTCTGGATCGTGGGATTTTCCTTGGTCGCGGCGATGTCGTCGTACACCAAAGGCCCGGAAAAGCTGTTGTGGTAGGCCGCGAAGGCGGCGAGCACGAGCAACGCGCCAGCAATAAACACGTGGAGCGGGTTGGCGCTTTTGCGGACAGGGCAGGGCGGGGGGGCTGACGGCACGATGGGAAAATTAACGACGGCCCGGACGGACCAGGCAATAGAATCTCTCGTGGGACGCGTCGGCCGTGGTTTGGTTCATGCCTTTTTACTTGGTTCGTCCGGCGCTTGCCGCTGTAACAAGGCGAATGTCTCAGGCTGCTTCGTCACTCCCATCTGCTGCGTCCGCACCGGTCGCGGTCCCTCCCACCATCGAGGTGACGGGACTGGGCAAGGTTTACCGTCGCGACGTCTCGCTGCGGCACTGGCTGGCCCGGGGACTGGGTCTGGGCGAGGACAACGTCTCCTACGACGACCCTACGGCGGTGGCGGCGGTGCGGGACGTGACGTTTTCCGTGCCGAAAGGAGAGGCGTTCGGCATCATCGGTCGCAATGGCGCGGGCAAGAGCACCCTGCTGCAGGTGATCGCCGGCACGTTGCGGCCCACCAAGGGCGAATGCCACGTGCGCGGTCGCGTGACGGCGCTGCTGGAGCTCGGTTCGGGCTTCAACCCGGAGTTCAGCGGGCGCGAAAACGTCTATCTGGCGGGTTCCATATTGGGGATCACCCATGTGGAGATGGACCGCAAGTTTTCCGAGATCGAGCGGTTCGCGGACATCGGGAATTTTATCGAGCAGCCGGTGAAAACCTACTCGACGGGCATGCTGATGCGCGTGGCGTTTGCGGTGGCGATCTCGGTGGAGCCGGACGTGCTCATCATCGACGAGGCGTTGAGCGTGGGTGACATCCTGTTTCAGCAGAAGTGCAGCGCCCGCCTGAAGGAACTGCTCGACCGGGGTGTGACGCTGCTGGTGGTCACCCACGACACCTCGTTTGTGCTGAACATGTGCCAGCGCGCCCTGTGGCTGGACAAGGGCCGCGTGCGTTTCCTCGGCGAGGCGGGGGCCTGTGTGCGCGAGTACGTCTCGGCCATGGCCGCGATCTCGGGCAACGCGCCGGCGCCCACCGACGACTACGGCGCTCTCTCCGTCGTGGCGCTGCCGGCGGCCCCGGATCTGTCGCTCGACGGCAAGGAGCGCCTCGGCGACGGTGGCGTGCGCGTGGAGCGTGCTTGGCTGCTGCATGGCGACGGCAGCGCGGGCTCGGCCTATCGGGTGGGGGACTGGGCGGTCGCCGTCGTGATGCTCCGGGCGAAGCGCACGGCCCGCGACGTGAGCGCGGGGTGCGAATTGCGCAACCGGCACGGCCAGGTGATTTTCGCGACGGGGTTGCGGGTGGCGCGGCGGTTGATCGCGGAGATCCCGGCGGGCCAGGTGTGCGTGGTGTCGATCCGGTTCAAACTGGAGCTGCAGCCCGGGCAATACACGATCGACCTCGGCTGTGGGGCGGCGGCGGACTCCGAGAACATCTGGGACCGCGTGCTCAACGTCGCGGTTTTGGAAGTCTCCAACCCGCCCGACCAGGAGGTGGTCCACGGGATGGTCCGCCTGCCGTACGAGATCGGCGTGGCCCGGGCACCGGACGCCACGGTCAGATAACCTCGGCGAACGACCGTCGGAACAGCGAAAAACAGAGGTGCCCCGCCAGCATCACGGCGAGGGCAACCGCATAGACGTAGCCGAGTTTGGTCCACGCCATCGGCTCGTGCCAGAGGACCACGTGGCGCGCGAGGTCGATGATCTGGAGGAGGGGATTGAAACGCAGGATCGTCCACAGGACCGGCCAGGGGCTGTGGATGATCTTGGTGGTCGGGTAGGGGACTGCGCTGGCAAACATCACGGCGCTCGACACAAACGCGGTGACCTGTCCGATGTCGCGCAGAAACACGCCGACCGCCGCGAGCATCCAGGCGACACCCAGCGCCAGCATGAGCAGCGGCAGCACGAGCACCGGCAGCCACAGGACGCTCCAGGCGAGGCCCGTGCTGGCGAAGGCGCTGCCCAGCAGCACCAGCGTCAGGCTGACCGTGAGGTGAAACGCGGTGTCGCCGATCTTGGCGACCGGCAGCACCTCCAAGGGGAAGACCACCTTCTTCACAAAGTTCGGGTTGTTGGCGATGAGCGAGGGCGCCCACCCGAGGGTCTCCGAGAACACGTGGTACAGGCTCAGGCTGAGGAAGAGCGCGAGGGCGAAGTCCAACTGCGTTTCGTTGGTCAGGACGAGGTACTTTTGGCCGAAGATCACCCCGAACACGAACCAGTACAGCGCCAGCATCGAGAGCGGGTTGATCAGCGCCCAGACGATGCCGAGCTGGCTGCCTTTGTGGCGGATGTGAATCTCCCGAAGGGTGAATTGCCAGGCCAGTTCGCGGTGCCTCCAAAACGTGGCGACGATCTGCCATGGGTTGAGCATCCTCGCGAGGGATTTGATAACGGTGACGGTCACGTGAAGGTCTTAACGCCCCGTTTGCTCGCCCTGTAAAGCGCAATCCCCGGCCGTGGACGGCCCCGGGGTTATTGTCTTGAGCGGGCGGAGGCCTTGGCCTTGCTGGCGACGATCATGAGTCAGCCTGCATCGAGCTATTCGGGTGTCATCGCCACGGGCGCCAACGCCTACCATTTTCCCCACGTCGCGATGCTCATCGCCTCGTGGAAGACGCACAACCCGGGCCTGCCCCTCGTGGTGTGCGACTACGGTTTCACCGCCGAGCAGATCGCGCTGCTGAAGGCCATTCCCGGCGTTCACTACGCGCCGGGGCCGACGCCAAACTACGATCACCCGTGGGAGGGCAAGGCCCGGCTTGGCACCTACCTTGAGAGCTATCGGCAGCCGTGGGAGGTGTTGGTGTGGATCGATGCCGACGCCCTGTTTCTCCATCCGTATCCGGATCTCGGTGACCTGATGGCGGGCTACGACATGCTCATCGACGCGCACATCCAGTCCGTCGGCGAGATCATGCACGAGTGCAACCGCGAGGTGCTGCAGGTGCGGCGCGACGATTCCTATTTCAGCGCCGGCTGCTGGATCGCCCGCCGCGGCGTGCTCCTGGAAAACTATTCCCAGCTCTGCACGAAGGTGAAAGGCAAGGGCAACCTCTGGGAGGGCGATGCGTTTGTCGCAGCGATCTATCACGAGAAACTGCGCCTCCGCACGGTGAATGGCGGCGTCTGGCACTCGCGTGGCAAGACCTCGCTCCACACGTGCGAAGCGGTGGGCTTGAAGGCGTATCATGCCGGCCAACCGGTCTATGTGCTGCACGCGAACGACGGCTACACGGTCCGCCCCGACGGACGCCGGATTTTCAAGCGCCCGGAGCTGGCGCTCATCCAAGACCACTACGAGCGCCTCTTCTGGGCCGAGATCGCGCCGAAAGGCTTCAGCCGGCCAGTTCACGCACGATGAAGAAGAGTCCAACAAAGAGCACGACCGCCATGATCGCGGCGATGGCCAGGCTGGTTCTTAGATGTTCGTCGTGGTCGTATTTGACCGCTTTGGAATGACGGCGTGACATTCCCGCAAAATAGCCGAGATCACGATCTCCGTCTGCGCATGGATTGCACAATTTCGCCCGTATAGAGGCTTTTACAGATTTTTCGACGGATCGGATTCACCCTCGGGAACTCGGGTCACTTCTTTCGGAAGAATTCCCGCACCGTCTCGCACACGAAGTCGATCTGCTCCGCGGTGTGGTGCGGGCCGATGGGGAGGCTGAGCACTTCGTTGGCGTAGCGCTCGGCGAGGGGGAAATCGCCGCGCTTCCAGCCGGCGGGCGCATAGGCGTTCGAGAGGTGCGGCGGGATGGGGTAGTGGATGCCGGCGCCGATGCCGTGCGCCGCGAGATGGGCCAGCAGGGCATCGCGGTGAGCGGTGCGGACCACGAAGAGGTGCCACACGGGCTCGGCCCAGTCGGGCACGTGGGGGAGGGTGAGGTCACCGACGCCGTGAAGTTGTTCGAGGTAGCGCGCGGCCAGAACAACGCGGCGCGAGTTCCATGCGGCGAGGTGGGGGAGCTTGGCGCGCAGGAAGGCGGCCTGGAGTTCGCTCAGGCGCGAGTTCAGGCCGAGGTATTCGTTATGATAGCGGACTTTGGAGCCGTAGTTGCGCAGGTGGCGGAGCTTGTCGGCGAGCTCGGGGTCGTTGGTGGTGACGGCCCCGGCGTCGGCCAGGGCGCCGAGGTTTTTGCTCGGATAGAAACTCACGCCGGCGGCGTCACCGAGCGCGCCGGCCTGGCGGCCGTAGCTGCGCGCGCCATGGGACTGGGCCGCATCCTCGAGGACGAAGATGTCGTGACGGGCGGCGATGGTCGTGATCGCCGCGATGTTCGCCGTCTGACCGTAGAGATGGATCGGGAGGATCGCCTTTGTGCGCAGCGTGATCAGGGCGGCGAGCCGGGCGGGATCGAGATTGTACGTGAGCGGATCGGGTTCGCAGGGGACCGGCCGGGCGCCGACGTGGGTGACGGCGAGCCAGGTCGCAATGTAGCCGTGCGAGGGCACGATCACCTCGTCGCCGGGGCCGACTCCGATCGCCATCAGGACGAGTTGCATGGCCTCCAGGCCATTGGCGACGCCGATGCAGTGGCCCACGCCCACGCTCGCGGCATACTCGGCTTCGAACGCCTCGAGTTCCTTGCCGAGGAGAACCCAGCCGGACTCCATGACGCGATGATAGGCCGCATCGAGTTCGGCGCGGAGCTCGTCGTAGGCCGGCTTGAGATCGAGGATCGGAACTTTCATCACGGGAAAAGATGCGCGAAAGGAATGGCGGTTGGCGAGGCGGTGAGTGTCGGTAGGGGCAGCCGTATGCTGCGATCCTCGCTACACGAACTTCAGTTTCCGCGCGGCGAAGAGCACCATCCGCAAAAGGAGCCAGCCGTGTTTCCAACGCTGGATGTTGGTCGTGCCGTAGGTCCGTTCCCGATACCGGATCGGCACGTCAGCGATCTTGAGGTTCAGTTTTGCGGCGCCAAACAGGAGGTCGAAATCGCCGAACGGGTCGAAGTCCCCAAAGTACGCGCGGTTGCCCGCGATGCTGTCGTAGTGGGCGCGGCTCAGGACCTTCGTGCCGCAGAGGGTGTCCTTGACCGGCTGGCCGAGCAGCCAGGTGAAGATCAGGCCGAACGCCTTGTTCGCGCAGAGATTGAGAAACTGCATGGCCTTTTCGTCCATCGGATAGACGAGGCGGACGCCGTTGGCGAACTCCGCCCGGCCGCTCGCGAGCACGTCGTAGAATTTCGGCAGGTCCTCCGGCGGCATCGTGAGATCGGCGTCGAGGATCATGAGGATGTCGCCGGTCGCGACCGCGAAGCCCGCGCGCACGGCGTCGCCCTTGCCCTTGCCGGTCTGCTGGAGGATCTTGATTTTTCGGTGGGGGTTTTCGGCGGCGACCTTCTGGATCTGCGCCCAGGTGTCGTCGCGCGAGTGGCCCTCGACAAAAATGAGTTCGGTGCCCGCACCCATGTCCGCGGTGCGCGCGACGGCGGCGGCGATATTGCCGGCCTCGTTGCGCGCGGGGATGACCACGGAGACCGTGAGCTTGCGGCCCGGGGCGGTGCGCTCGGGACGGGCGACGATGAAAAAGGTCAGGCAAAACCACTGGAGCAGGGGCGCGAGCCAGCGGTTGATCGCGGTGCCGAGGCCGAACGCCGGAAACGGCACGAGAATGTGCCCCTGGCGAGCGATCGAACTCCAGCCGGCGAGCTGCAGGAGGTTGAGCACATCCGAGGACGCGAGCCAGCTGTTCTGGGGCTGGTCGGCCTTGAGCCCGAGGAGATGGGCGAGCGAGAGGAGGGGGCGCCAGACCGAACTCTGAAAATTGATCAGGAGCCGCGTCCCGGCGTGCGAAACGAGGTGAAGGCGCTCCAGCAGGTGCTGGACATCCGCCGCGAGGTTCAGCGTGTCGGAAATGATGATGATGTCGAAACGGCGCTCACCCAGGTCGATCAGTTCGCCAGCCTGGACGAAAAATTCCGCGTCGGGCAGGCGCTGGCGCGCGACGGCGATCTGGGTCGCGGAGAGATCGATGCCGGTTTTGCGCGCGGCGCGCAGTTGCGCGAGGAGCTCGCCGGAACCGCAGCCGATTTCCAGCACGCTGGCGTCCGCGGGGATGAGGAGATTGTAGTAATGCGCGAGGATTGTGCGGTAGGCGCGCGCGCCGTCCTGCGGGGTCGTCGGAGCGCCATCGTAGAAGGTGCGGACCCGGTCCAGATGTTCGCGGGCGAGGGCGGAGAGTTCGGTGTGCATTTCGTCGAAGCGGCGCGAGTCCGCGGGAACGCCGCCAACTTGGCGCGGTCTCCCTCCCGGGCTCAAGACTTATGGGTTGCAATCGCTTCTAAAATGCCGCGGTCTGACCCCTCAATTTTCGCACGTATTTCATGTTGTCGTTGGTCCTAATGTCCCTGCGCCGGAGCTGGCGCACCTTGCCGATCGTGGCGGTTTTCTGTGCGCAATCCCTCGCCGGTGCGGAGCCGACGGACGTGGCGGGGACCTTTCCCGAGGACCTCCTGCCCCCCCTCAAGCCGATCCTCGAAACCGCCCTGCGGCAGTCGTTTCAGGTCGTTGCGAAACAGATCGAGCTGGAGCAGAGCGCCGCGCGGGTCTACGTCGCCAATGCGCTGCGGCTGCCAAGTCTGTCGGGCAATATGAGCTTCGCGAGAAACCAGACGGCGATTTCGAGCGACACCAGCACCAGCACCAGCGACAGCGGCATTTTCTACAGCTTCGGTATGAATCAGCCGATTTACCACTGGGGTGCGCTCAAGGCCGAGGGCGACAAGGCCCGTATCGGTGTGTTGATTGCGGAAAAAAACTACCGCGAGGCCTCCCGGCTTCTGGCCGTCGCCCTGCGCCGCTCCTACCTTGAGCTCGTCGTGAAGAAAATGGCCCTGACGCAGATGCGGTACGCGCGCAAGCTCCTGACCGACGATCTTACGTTGGCCAGGGAAAAGCTCGCCAGCGGCACGCTCGCGTCGGGCGAAATCGGTGGACGGGAACTGAATCTGCGGGATTTCGAACTGCGAACCCGGCGGGCAGAAATCGAATTGGCCGGATTGCGCCACTCGTTTTCCCGCATCGCCGGTATCCCCGATCTGACCGAGGATGAGATTCCGGGAGAGATTCCCAAGCCCAACTACTCCGCCGAAACCACGTCGGCGCTATTGTTCTCGTTCGTGCGCGACGGAGGACGAGGCACCGCCCAAGCGGAGGTGGCTGCACTGAAAGTGAAGGAGGCGGATCTCAACATCAAGATCGCTAACACCCGGCTGCGGCCCAAGCTCAATGCCGGTGCCTCCTATAGCTTGGATAACACCACCAACGCCTCCGCGAACTCCGTGTCGCAGCAGGCGGTGGCGCGGCAGACCTTGGCCCTCTCGGCTCAGTGGTATATCTTCGACGGCCTGGCCACCAAAGGGGTGAAGAAGGAGGCCCTTGCCGCCAAACGCGCCAATGAACTCCAGCTGCAGAACATCTCCGAGGTGACCGTCGATGCCGCTCAGACGCTCGCCCAGCAACTCGGCCTCGACGCCGAGGAGATGGCGATGGCCGACATCCGCTTTGGGCTGTCGGCCGGCGCGGTCGTGCGCCTTGAGACCGAACTCAAGCTCGGCAATGTGGCGCAGACCGCGATCGACAACGCGAAATCCTCAAAAATGGCCAGCGATGTCGGCAGCGCCAGCGCCCGCGCCGTCTACCTTTCCCGTTGGACCGAGTTCGCATCGCTCGTCGGCTCCGACCCTGTGTTTAACCAACTCCCCGCCCGCCATGACCGCGAAAAACGGTAGCATCAGCCTCGTCCTCAAGCTCGTCCTCGTCGCCGCCGTGGTCGGGGCTGGCATTTTCTTCGGCCTGCGGTGGTTCAGCGACACGGCCGAGGTCCGCCCGGTCAAGCGCGACACGGCGGTCAACGCGGTGCCAGGCAGCATCGAGGTCGCGGCCGAAAAGGGCGGGGTCCGTCCCATCAAGACCGAACTCGGTGGCAAAGTGGCTTGGTGTGACGCCCTGACGCCGGGCGCCGCCTTCAAGAAGGGCGATGTCCTGATGAAGCTGGATACCTCTGACCTGTTGCGCGAAATCAAAGACGCCGAGCGCAACTACACCTATGCGCAGGAGGAGCGCGCGGCCATGATCAAGGCCAGCACGGCGAAAGCCCAGGCGGAGGAAGCCCTCGTCAACGCCAAGCGTCTGTTCGAACGTGGCGAAATTTCGAACGAGATGCTCAAGGCCGCCCAGCGAACGCTGGCTGACATCGAAAGCAAAATAGAGATCGAGGCGGCGAAAAACAAAAAGGCGGGTGAAGACTATGAATTTGGCATGGAATCGAAGAAGATCCAATTGAAGCGTATGGAGGTGATCGCGCCGGAGGACGGCGTCGTGAAGGAAGTCCTGGTCTGGGAGGGTGCGTTGATCAGCCCCGGTTCGCCGGTGGCCACCTTTCTCTCCAACAAGCGGCTCGTCGCTGCGAAGATCAGCGAGGAGAACTTTGGGGGCATCAAACTTGGCCAGGCTGCCAAGGTGAAGCTGCTCATCTACCCCGGAGAGGCTCCGTTCAATGCCAAGGTTTCCGGCATCCAGGGCTACGCCGACGAGGGCACGCAACGGTATACCGTGTTCCTTGACGTGGATGTCGATCCGGCGCGCCTTCCGCACAACAGCACCGGCCAGGTGACCATCACCGTCGCCACGCGCTCCAATGCACTCCTGTTCCCGCGCCGGGCGCTGTTCAACAGCAACAACGTCTATGTCGTGAAAAACGGCCGGGTGGAGTTGCGCGAGGTGACGCTCGGGTTTCTCGATCTCAACCGCGCCGAGGCCCTCAAGGGCCTCGAAGAGGGCGAACTCGTGATCGTGGAAAACACCGACACGTTTCACCGGGGGCAGCGCGTTCGCGTGGCGGGCGCCAAATAAGCCGCGTCTTTTCACCGCGCGCTCTCTTCTTCGCTGATGTCGCCCAATCTTCGCATCGCCTACCGTTTTCTGACGGCGAAAAAGCGGGCCATGCTGATGAGCCTGTCCTGCACCGTCCTCGGGGTCGGGCTGTTCATTGTCACGCAGGCCACGACGAGCGGGTTTGAGGAATTTTTCATCCGGACCCTGCTCGCCACCGACGGGGCGATGCGCATCGAGGACCGGCGGCAGGAGACGTTGCAGAGCATGGTGGTCGCCGGCGACCCCGACGCGAAGATCCTGCAGCGCGACAACGTCAAACTGATCGAGGGCGTCGAGGAGCCGGAGCTGGTCGAGGCGGCGGCGCGGGAGTTTGCCAATGTCCGCGGCGTCTCCGCCGTCATCAAGGGCAACGTCCAGGCCGCGAGTTCGTTCAAGACCGAGGACGCGCAGGTCTTCGGCATCAAGATGTCCAATCACCGGCAGGTGTCGGAGCTGGAGCGGAAGATCACCACGCCGAACGGCCTCGAGCGCTTCCTCGAGTCCAGCAACGGCGCGCTGGTGGGCCGCATCCTCGCCAACCGGCTCCAGATCGCGGAGAACGACACCATCGTCGTCACCTCCCGGGGCGAAAAGCGCACCTTTCAGGTCGCCGGCATCTTCGAGACCGGGGTGCGCGACATCGACAAGACCCGCATCTATCTCGACATCTCCGCGACGCGTTCGCTGCTGCACAAGCCCACCGGCGCCTCGTTCATCCAGATCCGCCTGTACGACCCCGCCCGGGCCCGCGAGGACGCCGCACAGATGGGCGACGTGCTCTCGCACGACGTGCGTCCCTGGCAGGAGCGTGAGAAGGACTGGCTGAACGTCTTCAAGGCCCTGCGCTTTTCGTCGATGATCACGGTCCTCGTCTTCACGCTTATCGCCAGCCTCGCCATGTTCAACACGCTCGCGATGATCGTCCTCGAGAAGACCAAGGACATCGCGATCCTCCGCTCGATGGGCTATGAGCGGCGCGACATCACGCAGATCTTCCTCTGGCAGGCCGGCATCGTGCTCGCGATCGGTTCGGCGCTCGGTGCGCTGTTTGGCGCCGTGGTCACCTGGGGCGTGAGCCTCATCCCGCTTCCCATCAACACACTCTTCAAGACCGAGACCTTCATCGTCTCCTGGAACCCCTGGCACTACGTCGCCGCGATCTCGACCGCCGTGGTCATGGTCATGATCGCCAGCATCGTGCCCTCCCGCCGCGCGGCGCGTCTCGAACCCGGCGACATCGTTCGCGGCACGGCCCAATGAGCACCGTTCTTCCTTCCGCCTCTCCTGCGCGCATGGGCGATCTCGCCCTGCGTTGCACCGGTCTGCAGCGTTACCTCGGCGAAGGGGAGGGGAGAGTGCACGTCCTCAAGGGCGTCTCCTTCGAGGCCCGGCGCGGTCAGGTGTACGCGATCGTTGGCCCGTCGGGCTGCGGGAAATCCACCCTGCTTTATCTCCTCGGCCTCCTCGATCAGCCGGACGGCGGCGAGATCGAGATCAACGGCCAGCGCATGTCCAATACCGACGATCTGGCGCGCACCGCCGCCCGCGGCGAGCACATCGGTTTCGTGTTTCAGTTTCACTTCCTGATGCTGGAGTTCACCGCGCTGGAAAACGTCATGATGCCCATGCGCAAGCTCGGCCGCCTGACGGTGCCCGCGATGGAGGCGCGGGCCCGTTCGCTGCTCGATTCCGTCGGCCTCGGGGCAAAAACCCACCGGCTGGGCACGCAGCTTTCCGGGGGCGAACAGCAGCGTGTGGCGGTGGCGCGGGCCCTCGCCAACCAGCCTTCGATCATTCTGGCCGATGAGCCGACGGGAAACCTCGACGTGAAAAATTCCGCGCTGGTCTTCGACCTGCTTACGCGTTTGGCGAAAGACAATGGACAAGCCGTCATCCTCGTCACCCACAACCCGGAAATTGCGCAACGCTGTGATGTCACGCGGCCCATGCGTGACGGTCTTTTTGTCTGACCCGGTCGGCGCCCCATTAGCCCCAGCGAGGGGAGCCTGCGTCCGCGCTAATTCCACGGACTATCGGAAATCATCCAGAAATTTTGGTTTACAAGCCAAACCTCGCACCCTTCTTATGCGTGCGATTCCAATCACTTCACTTGTCCCGTGAACCACGATCCATCGCGAAAACAATTCTTTGCCAAGCTCCTCGGAGCGGCCGCTGCCGTCAGCATCGCCCCGAACGTCCTCGCAAAGCCCGCGCCGACTGCGGCCTCGCCTGCTGCCCCCGCCTTGCCGGTGGTGGTGCGCGCCGAGGTCCGCGCCGTCGCCCGTCGCGCTGATTCGGTCTGATTCCTGCGGCTTCCGAAGAACCTCCGATCATGTCGAAAATTTTCCCGAAGTCGGCGAACAAGCTGCCGTTCCAGATCATCCTCTTTCTGGGCGTGCTGGTTTGCGTCGCGACCGCCGGCGTCACCTACTACATGACGCCGAAGTACACGCGCGTCGGTTACGCCCCGCTCCAGCCCGTTCCCTTCAGCCACGCCAAACACGTGCAGGAAGTCGGCCTCGATTGTCGTTACTGCCATTCGAACGTGGACAAGTCGGCCCACTCCAATGTTCCCACGTCCCAGACGTGCATGAACTGCCACAATCAGATCAAGACCACGAGCCCCCTCCTCGCCCCCGTGCGCGAGAGCGCCGCGACCGGCAAGCCGGTGCCGTGGGTCTGGATCCACAAGACCCCCGACTACGCCTACTTTAACCATTCCATCCACGTGAACCGCGGCATCTCGTGCGTCGAGTGCCACGGCAAGGTCAACGAGATGGACACGGTCACGCACATGCAGCCGCTCAGCATGAGCTTCTGCCTCGACTGCCATCGCAATCCCACGGCCGCGATCCGCGACCCGAAGGATGTCTTCAACCTCGATTCCAAGCGCCTTGCGGACCAGGGCGAGGCCGGGGCGAAGCAGGCTGCGACCTTCGTGCATGACTGGAAAGTCAAACCTCCTCAGAGCTGCTCCGGCTGCCATCGCTGATGAAACGCAAATTTGAACATCCCGCTCCGTCGGCCCGTGAGCTGAACGGCCCGAAATACTGGCGCAGCCTCGACGAACTCTCGGCCTCGCCCGGTTTCGTGGACCAGCTGAAGCGCGAGTTCCCCCAGGGGGCCGCGGAGTTGGACGGCGTCGATCGCCGCCACTTCATGAAGATCATGGCGGCGTCCTTTGCCCTCGGTGGCATCGGTCTCGCCGGCTGCCGCCGTCCCGAGCAGTTCATCCTCCCCTTCGGCAAGTCCGTCGAGGGCGTGATCCCCGGTCTCCCGCAGTACTACGCGACGGCGATGCCTATCCGTAAGTCCGCCATCCCGCTCCTCGCCGAGACCCATCAGGGCCGTCCGACCAAGCTCGAGGGCAATCCGACCTACGCCCCCCACGGTGGCGCCAGCTCCCTTTTGGCCCAGGCCTCGATCCTCGATCTCTACGATCCGGATCGCGCCTCGGCTCACACCAAGGGCGGCCAGGTGCTCGATGCCGCGGCGGTCAACAAGCTCCTCGCCGATGTCGGTGGCACTTACGCGGCCTCCCAGGGTGCCGGTCTGGCCTTCCTCGCCGACCAGTCCTCCTCCCCCACGCGCGCCCGCCTGGTCAAGAAGCTCCGCGCCAAGTTCCCGAAGGCCGTCTGGGCCGAGTACGAGCCGATCACCGACGAGCCGCCGGCCGAGGCCGCCAAGGCCGCCTTCGGTGCCGACGTCAAGCCGATCTACCGTTTTGCGGGTGCGAAGCGCATCCTGTCGCTGGACGCCGATTTCTTCCACGCCGAGTCGGGCAGCCTGTACTACGCGCGCGAATTTGCCAAGGGTCGCCGGGTCAAGAGCACCGCGGACGACATGAACCGCCTGTATGTGGCGGAGAGCGCTTTCACCCTCACCGGCAGCATGGCCGACCACCGCCTGCGTCTGGCCACCAGCCACATGCTCGCGCTCGCCGCCGCCATCGGGGGCAAGACGCTCGACACCGACATCCTCAAGCCCCTCACCGAGGGTCTCGAGGCCCTCGTCAGCCCGAAGTGGGTCGATGAGTGCGCCGAAGACCTGAAGAACCACAAGGGCGAGTCGCTCGTGGTGGCCGGTGCGCACCTCCCGCCGCAGGTCCACGCCATCGCCTATGCGATGAACGCGCTCCTCGGCAATATCGGCAAGACGGTGGACTTCGTCGCCATCGAGCCCTCGACCGCCACGACCATCTCCGCGCTCGCCGAGACGATCAAGGGCGGTTCGGTCAAGACCCTCGTCATCCTCGGCGGCAATCCCGCCTACAACGCCCCCGTCGAACTCGACTGGGCGAAGGTGCAGGCCTCGGTGGGCGACGTGATTCGCCTCGGCTACATGGCCGACGAGACCGCCAAGATTTCCGGCACCAACCTCGCCGCCGCCCACTACCTTGAGTCGTGGGGCGACGCCCGCACCGCCGACGGTACGGTCGTCCCGGTTCAGCCGATGATTCTGCCGCTCTTCGGCGGCATCACCCAGCTCGAGGTGCTCGCCCGCATCGCCGGCGAGGCCAACGCCGACGGCTACGCCCTCGTCAGCGAAACCATCTCCGCCCTCGCCGGTGGCGACACGGAAAAGGCCATGCGCCGTTTCCTGCACGACGGTTTGCTCGCAGGGTCCGCCTACAAGGTCGCCTCGGTCGCGTTCGACCAGCGCGGTGCCCGCGTGCTCTTCCAGGACCCGCCGAAAAAGGTCGAGGCGTTCTCCGCCAAGAATCTCGAGGTCCGTTTCGTCACCGATCACAAGATGGATGACGGCCGGTTCAACAACAACGGCTGGCTCCAGGAGTGCCCGGACCCGATCACGAAGATTTCTTGGGACAACGCCATCCTCGTCAGCCCCAAGCTCGGCAAGGAACTCGGCATCGCGCCCCACGGCTCGGCCATCCCGGTCGCGCGCGTCGAGGAAAACGAGTTCGAGATCGGCAAGGAAAACTCCTACGTCTTCGAACTCACCGTCGGCGGCCGGAAGATCAAGGGCCCGGTCCACATCCAGCCCGGTCTGTCCAACTACACGGTGGTCGTTTCGCTCGGTTACGGCCGCAAGGCCACCGGCCGCGTCGGCAAGGACGCCGGTTACGATGCCTATCCGCTCCGGACCGCGGCCGCCCCTTACGTCACCACCGGTGGCACCCTGACGAAGACCGGCGAGCGCATGCTGCTCGCCAACACCCAGGAACACTGGTCGATGGAAGGCCGCGACATCGTGCGCGAGGCCAATTTCGAAAAGACCGGCGACGGCCAGAGCTACAAGGACAATCCCGGTTACGTCGACACGATCGGCACCGAGTCCCACTCGCCCGCCATCTACGGCGCCGACGAGACTCCGATCAACGACAACAAGCTCACCCCCGAGCAGCGCGCCAAGCTCACTCAGACCCGCGCCAAGGAGATTCCGCGCGGCGGCTCGATGTACAAGACGCCGAAGTTCGACGGCCACCACCAGTGGGGCATGTCGATCGACCTGAACACCTGCATCGGCTGCAATGCCTGTGTCGTGGCGTGCCAGGCGGAGAACAACATTCCGATCGTGGGCAAGGACCAGGTGCTGCGCGGCCGCGAGATGCACTGGATCCGCCTCGACCGCTACTATTCCGACGGCAAGGCCGAGGGCGCCGCCTTCGGTGGCGAAGGCAACCGTGAGATCCCGGAGGATCCGCAGGTTTCCCTCCAGCCCATCGCCTGCGCCCAGTGCGAGCTCGCCCCGTGCGAAGTCGTGTGCCCCGTCAACGCCACCGTCCACGACGACGAGGGCCTCAACACGATGGCCTACAACCGGTGCATCGGTACGCGCTACTGCGCCAACAATTGTCCGTACAAGGTCCGTCGCTTTAACTTCTTCGACTTCAACCAGCGCCAGCTCGACAGCCTCTATCTCGGCCAGCTCGGTCCGAAGGGGATGCCGGAGCTCGTCAAGATGGTGAAGAATCCCGAGGTCACGATCCGCATGCGCGGCGTGATGGAGAAGTGCACCTATTGCGTGCAGCGCATCCAAAACGGGAAGATCCAGTACAAGGTCGCGCAGGCCCAGAAGGGCCTGCCGGAGAATGTCGTCGTTCCCGATGGCACGATCAAGACCGCCTGCCAGCAGGTGTGCCCGGTCGAGTCCATCGTCTTCGGCAACATCGACGATCCGACCAGCGCCGTCTCGAAGGCCAAGGCCCTCGAGCAGGACTACTCGCTCCTCGGCTATCTCAACATCCGTCCGCGCACCACGTACCTCGGCAAGCTCCGCAATCCGAACCCGAAGATGCCCGACTACAAGCCGCTGCCCCTCAGCCGCGTGGAATACAACAACAAGAATCATCCGGCCACCGGCCACGGCCACGAGGCCCCCGCCGGTCACGAAGGCCATGGACACGAAGAGCCCAAGGTGGAGAAGAAACACGGCATGATCGACACCGCGAAATCTCTGGGAGGGCTTAGCTAATGGCCTCTCACGCCGAACCCGCCGCCGCGCCCGCGATCCTGCAGGAGGTCAAACCTGCCCACCTGCCGCGCGCGGTCATGGTGGCCAACAACCGCAGCTTCTCCTGGATCACGGAGAAGATCTGCGGCATCATCGAGGGCAAGACCCCGTCGTGGTGGTGGATCTGCTTCATCCTCGCCTGCTGCGTCGCCTCCTTCACGGTCGCAGGTATCGCGTACCTGATCGCGACGGGCGTTGGTGTCTGGGGTCACGCCAATCCGGTCAACTGGGCCTGGGACATCGTCAACTTCGTCTTCTGGATCGGTATCGGCCACGCCGGCACCCTGATCTCCGCGATTCTGTGCCTCCTGCGCCAGAAGTGGCGCACGTCCATCAACCGCGCCGCCGAGGCGATGACGATCTTCGCCGTCGTCTGCGCCGCGATCTTCCCGGTCTTCCACGTCGGTCGCGTCTGGTACGCCTGGTACCTCTTCCCGATCCCGAATTCCAACGCCATCTGGCAGAACTTCCGTTCGCCGCTGGAGTGGGACGTGTTCGCGGTCTCGACCTACGGTACGGTTTCCGTGCTCTTCTGGTACGTCGGCCTCCTCCCTGACCTCGCCGTGCTGCGCGACCGTTTCTACGCGTCGGGCAACAAGCTCCGTTCGGCCCTCTACGGCTTCTTCGCTATGGGCTGGCGCGGTTCCAACCGCCACTGGAGCAACTACGAGATGGCCTACCTCATTTTGGCCGGTATCTCCACCCCGCTGGTGCTCTCGGTGCACACGATCGTCTCCTTCGACTTCGCCGTGTCGCTCCTCCCGGGCTGGCACACCACCATCTTCCCCCCGTACTTCGTGGCGGGCGCCATCTTCTCCGGCTTCGGCATGGTGCTCACGCTCATGCTTCCGCTCCGCGCCGTCTACAAGATGGAGGATCTCATCACGCAGTACCACATCGACTGCATGTGCAAGATCACCCTCGCGACCGGTACGATCGTCGGTTACGCGTACGGCATGGAGTTCTTCATCGCCTGGTACGGCGCGAACCCCTACGAGGGCTTCGCCTTCGTCAACCGCGCCTTCGGCCACTATGCGTGGGCCTACTGGTGGATGATCAGCTGCAACGTCATCACCCCCCAGTTCTTCTGGTTCAAGGCCGTCCGTGAGAACACCACGTTCGTCTGGGTCCTCTCCCTCTTCGTCAACGTCGGCATGTGGTTCGAGCGCTTCGTGATCATCGTCACCTCGCTCGCCCGTGACTTCCTGCCCTCGAGCTGGGGCTACTACTCGCCGAGCATCGTCGAAATCTTCACCTTCTTCGGGACGTTCGGCGTCTTCTCGGTGCTCTTCCTCCTCTTCATCCGCTTCCTCCCCATCATGCCGATGGCCGAGCTCAAGGCGGTCACTCCGCAGGCCGACGTTCACGGCGGCGGCGACCACCACTAATCTTTCACGCCATGGCTTCACAATCCTCCGGCTTGATTGCCACCTTCGACACGACGCCGGATCTCTACCACGCGGCCGAGAAGGTGCGCGACGCCGGTTACCGCAACTGGGACTGCATCACGCCGTTCCCCGTGCACGGGCTCGACAAGGCGATGGGCCTCAAACGCTCCATAGTTCCCCGTATCTCCCTCGCGGGCGGCATCACCGGCTTCTGCACCGGCATGTCCCTGATCTTCTGGACCGGCGGGGTGGACTACCAGCTCATCGTCGGCGGCAAGCCGTTCTTCAGCCCGATGTTCGCCTTCCCGGTGAGCTACGAGCTCACCATTCTCTTCACCGCCTTCGCCACCATCGGCGGCATGTTCTTCCTGAACGGCCTCCCGATGCACTACCACCCCGTGCTGAAATACGATCAGATCCGCCGCGGCATGGATGACCAGTTCTTCATCGTCATCGAGACGCGCGACCCGCGCTTCAACCTCGCCAACACCAAGGCCCTGCTCGAAAAGGCCGGCGGGAAAAACATCTCGGAACTCGAGGCCTGAGCCATGCGCAACGTCTACCTCGCTCTCGTCTTCGTCTGCGTGCTGCTCGTTTCCATCTTTGGATTCCGCGGCACCAAGTTCACCTCGCCTCCGATCGAGGTGTTTCCCGAGTGGGCTTTCCCCGGCATGAAGCTGCAGCCCAAGCTGCGGCCCCAGGCCGAGTCGAAGTTCTTCGCCGATGGCCGCGCCGACCGCGCGCCCGTCGAGCACACCGTCATGCGCGGCATGCTCCGCGAGGATGACCATCTCAATCGTGGCAAGGATGCCACCGGCGCCTTCGCCCGCGGCTTTCCGGCCGGCGTCACCGTCGACCTGAAGTTCATCGAGCGCGGCCAGGACCGCTACACGATCTACTGCCTGCCGTGTCACGGCATGGTGGGCGATGGCAACGTGTCGATCGAGGATCGCTGGGCCGTCGTCGCCTACGTCCGCGCTCTCCAACGCGCCCAGCAGGGCAGCGCCGCCGACGTCACGGACGCCGCCGCCAAACAAACTCTCGGTCTCAAATGAGCAGCACCCACGCAGCCACCGCCCCCACGGCCCTCTCGGCCGGGACGTCCTCGACCGCCTCGCTGGCGACGAAGGCGCTCATCGCCGGGGGCCTCGGTCTCGGTCTCACCGCCGTCGGCCTCCTGATCTCGCCCGCGCAGCACGTCGCGATGTCCTATCTCGTGGGCATCACCTTCTGCACCGCGATCACGATCGGCATGTTCATGTGGATCATGATTCACCACATCGTCGACGCCTCGTGGTCGGTGGTGATCCGCCGCCAGTTTGAGCACGGCACCAAGGGCTTCCTCTGGCTCGCCATCCTTTTCCTCCCGCTCGTCCTGGCCTCGCTGCTCGCCGCCAAGCACGACTTGGTCTGGCCGTGGATGGAGCCCACGCACGTGATTCATGGCGGCCATGAGGTCGCGCAGGATCCCCTCTACGTGAAGAAGTCGGGCTTCCTCAGCATCCCGGGCTTTTTGATCGGCACCTTCGGTACGCTCGTCCTCATGATGTGGGTCTCCGCCCGCCTCCGCAAGGCCTCGTTCGGCCAGGACCTCGACGGCGATGCGAAGTGGACCTTCATGAACCGCAAGACCGCGGCCTTCGGCCTCCCGATCGGCGCGTTCGGTCTCACCGCCATCGCGATCTTCTGGGTCAAGTCGCTGGAGTACCACTGGTACTCGACGATGTTCGGCGTCTGGTTCTTCGCCAATTGCGTCCGCGGCGCCCTCGCCGTCGGCGTGATTATCATGGTCTGGCTCCTCCGCCGCGGCGACTACAAGGGCATCCTCAACACCAATCACTTCTACTCGATTGGCATGCTGTCTTTCGCGTTCTCCGTCTTCTGGGCCTACGTCACGTTCTCCCAGTACTTCCTGATCTGGAACGCCAACGTCCCCGAGGAGACCTTCTGGTACAACCTCCGCGAACTGGACAGCCACGGCCACACCACGCAGTGGTGGTACGTCGGCCTCGTGATCCTCTTCGGTCACTTCTTCCTGCCGTTCCTGACCCTGCTGTCCTATCGCTTCAAGATCACCCCGCACATCCTCCGTCGCATCGTGATCTGCATCTTGGTGACGATCCTGATCGATCTGTGCTACAACATCCTCCCGGCGCTCAAGGATGACCATGGCGATCCGTTGCCCTTCCTCTCGATCAATCTCCTCTGGGTCCTGACCTCCGTCGTCGGCGTCGGTGGCGTCTGCGTCTGGTCCTACCTGAAGAGTTTCCCGACGGCCAAGCTCATCCCGATCCGCGATCCGCGCATCACCGAGAGCCTCACGCACCATGAGTGATTCACCCGCCAATTCCCCGCGTCCGGTCGCCCTGATCACGGTTGCCTTCATTTTCGCCCTCGCGGCGATCGGTGTCGCCGTCGTGTCGTATACCTACAAGGCCGCTCCCGCCGCTCCGCAGAATTCCCCGGCGGAAAACCTGCCGAAGGATCTGGCGTGGAAGGCCACGCCCGCCACTCGCAAGGAAGCCCTGGTCGCCCTGAAGGAAAAGCAGGCCAAGCAGGCCGCCTCCTACGGTTGGGTCGATCAGAAGGCCGGCGTCGTCCAGCTTCCGATCCAACGCGCGATGCAACTGACCGCCGAACAGTACGGTTCCAAGAAGTAATTTCCCTTTCTCGATGTCTTCGCCCTCCACCAACGCTGAAGTCACCGCCGCCGATCAGGCCGGGCGCTGGCCGCTGCTCCTCCTGCTCGCCTCCGGGCTGGTGTGGCTCGTCGTCAGCGGCATCCTTGCCCTCGTTGCCTCGATTCAGTTGCACACCCCGGCCTTCATGGCCGACTGCGAATGGTTCACGCACGGTCGCCTGACGGCCATTGCCGAAACCTCCTTTGTCTACGGCTGGGCCGCCAATGCCGGACTCGGCATCGCCCTCTGGGTCCTCGGCCGCCTCGGCGGCTCGCCCCTCCGCGCCCTGAACTGGGCTGTGGTCGGCACGCTGTTTTGGAACACTGGCATCGCGCTGGGCATCGCCGGCATCGCCTCGGGCGACGCCACTTCGTTCTCCCTCCTCGAAATGCCCCGCTACGTGCAGCCGCTTCTCGCCGCCGCCTACGTCGCCATCGGCCTCTCCGGCATTCTGGCTTGGAACGGCCGCCGCACCGACGGCACCTTCGCCTCCCAGTGGTACGCGGTCGCCGCGCTCTTCCTCTTCCCCTGGCTCCTGATCGCCGCCCAGTCGATGCTCCTGTGGACGCCGGTTCGCGGTGTGCTCCAGGCGGTCGTGGTCGGCTGGTATGTGCAGGGCGCCTTCTCCCTCTGGCTCGCGCCCCTCGCGCTCGCCGGTGCCTACTACGTGGTGCCGAAGGCCACGGGCCGCGCGCTGCCGAGCTATGAATTTGCCCCGCTCGCCTTCTGGACCCTCCTGTTTGTCGGCTCGCTCACCGGCGGTCGTCACCTGATTGGCGGACCGGTGCCCGCGTGGATTCCGACGCTGGCCAATGCCGCGTGCTGCATGCTCCTCTTCCACTACACCGTGGTGGCCCTCAATCTCCGCGGTGCCTTCACCGGCGGTGGCACGGCCCTCCGGTTCATCTCGTTCGGTCTCGCGGCCTACCTGTTGGGCGCGGTGCTCGATGCCGTCACCTCCTTCCGCGGCGTGGCGCTGGTCACGCAGTTCACCTATCTCTCCACGGCGCAGCAGCAGCTCGCGATCTACGGCGGTATTTCCATGCTCCTCTTCGGTTCGATCTACTTCGCCGTTCCGCGCCTGACCGGTCAGGCTTGGTCTTCCGGCGCGCTCCTGAAGGGTCATGTGGTCCTCTCGATGCTGGGCGTGTTGCTGCTCGTCGGCTCGCTGGCCGCCGCGGGTTGGACGCAGGGCCACGAGCTGAACGACGCCAAGGTCTCCTTTGCGGACATCGGCGCCCACACCCGCCCCTGGCTCCTCGCCGTATCGGTGGCCCAGCTCACCCTGTTGCTCGGAAACATTTTGTTGCTGGTTAACTTTGCCCAGAGCGTCTGCGCCGCCTGCTGCGCGTCGTCGACCGGGGCCCAGTCTCCCTTCCGCCAGCCTGCAGCGATGGAGGCGCACGCGTCATGATGAAATCCGGCTTTTTCTTCTTCATCGGCCTTCTCGTGGCCTTTGTGTTTGGTTGGGGCGGTGTCGCCCTCGGCTCGCACAAGCAGCTCGGTGCCCTGGCCCCGTTCTACGACGATGGTGAGGGCTCTTCCTTCCCGGCCCGGCCGCAGGGTCTCGCGGCCCGCGGTCAGCTGGTTTACGCCGATCTCGGTTGTGCTTCGTGCCATACCCAGCAGGTCCGCCGGCCGGACTTCGGTTCCGACAAGGCCCGTGGCTGGGGCGACCGCCAGAACGTCGCCCGCGACTACATCTACCAGGTCCGCCCGCAGCTCGGCGAGTCCCGCATCGGTCCCGATCTCGCCAACTATGGCGCCCGCCGGCCGGCCGCCAAGACCCCTGAGGCCGAGCGCGCGCAGACGCTCGTGGCCTATCTCCAAACCTTGAATACGACGTACGAATTTCCGGAGGCGCGTCCCTTTGTGCCCACCGTCGCCGCCAAGGAGGGCGCCCACAAATGAGCACCCCTGCCAATCAGGATCCGCGCCTCGACCAGGCGGCCGCCTCTGACGAAAGTTTGCTCGCGGCCCACGAGAAGCTCCTCGGCAAGCAGCCCGACGAAAAGGCGCGCTACAAGCTCCTCCCGCTGAATCTCCTCTTCGTTTTCAGCGGACTGATCTTCTTCGCCGGCACCTACCTCAACCGCTATTCCGGCAACTTCGATCCGCACATTTTCAACGAGAACGCCCACCCGACGACGGGTGAGGTGGCGGTGGCCAAGGTTGACCCGCTCGTGCTCGGCAAGAAGCAGTACGACGCCATTTGTATCACCTGCCATCAGGCGACCGGTATGGGCCTCCCCGGGGCCTTTCCTCCGCTCGCCGGCTCCGAGTGGGTGAACGGTTCCGACGAACGCCTGATCCGCATCGTGGTTTACGGCGTCACCGGCCCGCTGACCGTCAAGGGCACGACCTACGCCGCGGCCCCCATGCCCACCGTCGGCAAGGTGGCGGGTTCCGCCTACAACCTGAGCGACGACAAGGTCGCCGCCGTCCTCACCTACATTCGTCACGAATGGGGCAACAACGGCCCGGCGATCACCACTGAGCAGGTCGCGGCCATCCGCGGCAAAGAGGGCGACCGCAAGCCCTACGTGCAGGAAGAACTGCTCAAGCTGCCGTAATTCGGCCGCTGGTCTGACTTTCCAATCGCGCCCCTCACCGGGCGCGATTTTTTTTTGTAGGGCGTCCGTCTTGCGGACGCCTCAGCCGG
>JAPLTR010000790.1 GCA_026398065.1 Verrucomicrobiota bacterium
CCCCTTCCCCGACCGAACTCGCGACCAGCCAGAAGGCCCTCGCGGTCGCCACCGGCAAGGTGGAGCTCAACATCGTCCAGCCCGAGGAGCCGAAGAAGGCCGCGAAGGTTTCCCTCCCGCAGAGCGACGACGCCAACTACCAGTTTCCTCCGCTCACGTTGCTGAAGGAGCAGGCCAAGCCCGGCCTCGGCAACAGCGAGCAGGAGCACCGCACCAACGCCGAAAACCTCCTCCGCATCCTCAGCGAATTCGGCGTCGAGGTCACCCTCGGCGAGATTCACGTCGGCCCGGTCATCACCCGCTACGAGGTCGTCCCCGCCGCGGGTGTCCGCGTCGAGAAGATCGCCGGCCTCGACAAGAACATCGCCCTCGGCATGCGCGCGCAGTCCGTGCGCATCCTCGCCCCCATCCCCGGCAAGGCTGCCGTCGGCGTCGAGGTGCCCAATCAGCACGCGACCCCCGTCGGCATGCGCGAACTGCTCGAAAGCGAGGACTGGGCCGGCGCCAAGTCCGAGATCCCCATCGCCCTCGGCAAGGATGTATCCGGAAAACCACTCATCTCCGACCTCTCGAAGATGCCCCACCTGCTCATCGCCGGCGCCACCGGCTCGGGCAAATCCGTCTGCATAAATTCCATCGTCGCCTCGATCCTCTATTCGAAGAGCCCGAAGGATCTCCGCCTCATCATGGTCGACCCGAAGGTCGTCGAGCTGAAGATCTTCAACTCCCTTCCGCACATGCTCATCCCGGTGGTCACCGAGCCGAAAAAGGTGCCGGCGGCGCTCAAGTGGCTGCTCGGCGAGATGGAGCAGCGCTACCAGATTTTTGCGAAGGTCAACGTCCGCAACATCGTCGGTTTCAACTCCCGCAAGAAGAACGCCACGCCGCCGCCCGACGACGCACAGGGGGCGCTCACCGGGGTCGATCCCCTCGCCACCGACGACCTCGAGGTGCCGGAGCGGTTACCCTACATCGTCGCGATCATCGACGAGCTCGCCGACCTCATGATGGTCGCGCCCGCCGAGATCGAGACGAGCATCGCCCGCCTCGCCCAACTCGCCCGCGCCGCCGGCATCCACCTCATCATCGCGACCCAGCGCCCGTCGGTGAATGTCATCACTGGCGTCATCAAGGCCAACCTGCCCTCGCGCATCGCGTTTCAGGTCGCCTCGCAGGTCGACTCCCGCACCATTCTCGACGTCAAGGGCGCCGACACCCTGATCGGACGCGGCGACATGCTGTTCTCCCCTCCCGGCTCCTCGCGGCTCGTGCGCGCCCAGGGTGCATTTGTTTCCGACGAAGAGGTCCAGGAAATGGTCGAATTCCTCAAGAAAAACGGCCCGCCCCAGTATGCCCAGTCCGTCCAGCAGCAGATCGACCGCGCCGCGAAGGAGGACGACGAGGACGGGGACGACGCCGAGGGTGGCGACGACGAGGAGATGGGCGACGACAGCGAGCTCTACGCGCAGGCGATCGACGTGCTCAAGTCCACCAAGCGCGCCTCGACCTCGATGATCCAGCGGCGCCTCCGCATCGGCTACAACCGCGCCGCCCGGATCATGGATTTGATGGAGGAGCGCGGCGTCGTCGGCCCCGAAAACGGCTCGAGCCCGCGCGAGATCCTCGTCGATCTCGACTCCTTGTGAGGAACTCGGGCCAGTTCCTTCTTTCCCTTTCGTCGCCAACCCCCTAACCCATCCCCATGCAGACCATCGGTGAACGCCTTGAGGAGGCGCGCAAGAAAAAGGGCATCTCCATCCGTGAAGCCGCCGAGGCCACGAAGATCCGCGGCGACTACCTGCAGAAATTCGAGGGCAACCACTTCGACATCGGCCTCACCGAAATCTACACGCGGGGCTTCCTCCGCAACTACGCGAATTTCCTGAAGCTGCCCGCCGACCGCATCCTCAACGACTACTCGGCCCTCGGCCGCGGCGAGCCGCGCCCGCGCCAGCCGAGCCGCGAGGTCTACGGCCGCATGGACATCTCCGTCGCCAGCGCCGGCGAACCCAGCGACCGCGCGGCCCCGCCCGCAGAGGGTGCTGCCGAGGCCGAACCCGTCCGGGCGCAGCCGCGTTATCCGCGTGGCGGGACCAATCTCCCCTCCGGACCCGATCCGGCCGTGGTCTTCAAGTACGCGAAATTGGGCGGCGCGGGGGTCGTCGTGATCCTCGCCCTCTGGCTGGCCTCATCGTTCATCTTCAATCGGACCGCCAAACCCTCTGCGGCATCCCAGACGCCCGCGCTCCCGCCCGTGGCCACCCAGCCCGCCGCCAACGTTACCGCCGTGGTCACGGCGCTGGATGTCGTGCGCGTGCAGATCTGGGCCAAGGACGAAACGGCGCCCCCGCCCACCTTCAAAGGTCGTGAAGTCCTCGCCCCGGTCACGCTCGCCAAGGGCGGGACCGCGAGCTTCGAGAAAAACGGGCCCGTGATCATTTACGCCTCAGCCCAGGAAAACATCCGCATCGATTTTTCCGGCAAACAATTCATCCCGGGCGCACCTCCCTCGAACGCTCGCGGCGCGGCCTACGCGGAGATTCCCTGAGGTCGCGGGCGGGCTCAGCCGCCAGGGTGGGCTTGCTCCTCGCCCGTTCCTCCCCGCCGCCTCTCGCGTTCTGCGACGATTCCGTTTCGCGCCGAAAAACTTTGCGCGCCCCTGTCCCGGCGGCTTACTCCCACGACGATGGAAAAAATCTCCTACCAGGGCCAGACGCTCACCCGGTGGCGGGTCGGCAACTCGACTTTTCTCGCACTGCCCGAGAAGGGCGCCCGCCTGATGAACTGGAACATCACGCTCGGCGACGGCTCCGTCCGCGATGTGCTCTACTGGCCCGAAAACGCCGACTTCGGCGACATCGCCAAGGTGCGCGGCGGCAACCCCATCCTTTTTCCGTTCAACGGCCGCTGCTACGACAAGGGTGAGATCTTCTTCTGGCGCGCGGCGGACGGCGTGAAGCGCGCGATCCCCATCCACGGGATCGCGCGGCAGGGTGAATTTAAAGTCACCCGTCTCGATGCCCGCGGCTTCGTGGCCCAGTTCGTCCCCGGTGACGAGGCGCGTGCGGCCTACCCGTTCGACTACGAATTCACGGTCAGCTACCGCTTCGAGCCCTTTGGCCTCTCCTGCGAATACGCGCTCACCAACCTCGGCAAGATTCCCCTCCCGTGGAGCGCCGGCCACCATTTTTATTTCACCGTGCCGTGGAGCCCCGACCTCACGCGCAACGACTACGTGATCCGCATCCCCGCCACCAAGCGCCTGCGGCAGGACAGCACCGGCGGCCTCATCGCCGGCCCGACGCTGCAGACCGACGAAAGCCTGGCCAACAAGGCGATCATCGACACCTTTCACACCGCCCTCCGCAACAACACCGTGGTGTTTGGCGAAAAAGGCCGGCCCGGCGACATTTCCGTCCGCCTCGGCACCGCTCCCGTCCCGCCGCCGGAGGCCGCCTTCGTGACGTGGACGATTGCCGACGATTCGCCCTTCTATTGCGTCGAGCCCTGGATGGGCCCCGCCAACGCCGCGGAGCACAAGGTCGGCCTCCACTTGGTCGCCCCGGGTGAGACCGAGAAATTTGCGGTGAGCGTGGCCGTCAAATAACGTGTTTTTGTCGGTTACATTTCCCCCCGTCTCCCGTCAGAGTTAAACCATGGAACTGTCCCATCTCCCATTTGCCTTCATCGAGGGTCTCGGCGGCCCGGAAATGGTGCTGATCCTCGTGATCGTCCTCGTGCTCTTCGGCGGCCAAAAGCTGCCCGAGTTCGCCCGGGGCCTGGGCAAGTCCATCCGCGAGTTCAAAAAAGCCGCTGGCAACGTGGAAGAGGAGTTCAAGCGCGCGCTCGAGGAGGAGCCCAAGAAGTACACACCCCCGCCCTCTCTGCCCGAGCCCGCCACCACCCCCGACACCAGTTACACGCCGGACTACCACCACGACCCGTTTCACGACGGCTCGAGCTATCATCCCGACGGGAACGAGGCCGGCCCGGTCGCGCCAGCCTCCACCCCTCCGGCCCCGGCGCCCGCCCTTGAGGCTCCGAAGACCGACCCGGCTGCCCCCGGAGCCGCCGTCCTTCCCGACCAGACGCCTGCCGCCGATTTGCCCAAGACCGAGCTCCCGAAGACCGACGCTCCTGCCACGCCGGCTTCGACCCCGCCCCCCGCTCCGTCGCCCACGCCCCCTCCGCCCGAGGCTAAGCTCTGAGGTCCCCGATGGCGCACGATCCCTCGGACGACGCGCCCATCCCGATCCCGATCACAGGTGAGCTCGATTTGCACACCTTTCGCCCCTCCGACCTCGGCGAACTCATCCCGGCCTATCTCGCCGAGTGCGCCGTCAAGGGCATCGGCGAGGTCCGGATCGTCCACGGCAAGGGCACCGGCACCCTCCGCACCACGGTCCATGCTCTGCTCCAGCGCTCGGACCTCGTGCACGCGTACCGGCTC